>JBCDHX010000173.1:0-11588 GCA_038749535.1 Bacteroidota bacterium | reverse complement strand
TGCTCCGCCTCGCGCTGCGAGGACTCCACAGAACTTCGGGTATACGCTCATTTCAAGCTCCAAAAGTGGAAAAAAATTTTCGGCTTCGCCGAACCTTTCCTTCCACTTCCTCCGCTCGAAACACCGCATGACCCTTGTCCGGAATAAGCTGTTTACAGAATATAAATCATTCGCTTGATTGCGTTCCGATAGGAACAGCCTGTTCACTTATTTCAGCCGCTTCCAGTACACCACCTTATCATCTCCTTCCGCCCAAAAGTCTCGAATAACCGCTTCCTTACTATAGCCAAGCCCTTCGTAGAACTGTCTAGTACGCTCAAAAGACACTGTGCCGGATGTTTCGACGATCAAAACTCAGTGTTCGGCTTGCCGCAGTTGATCTTCTAAATAAGCCATCATTTTCTGCCCAATTCCTTTTCCTTGCCACTCACTTTTGACACCTATGGCGTACAAATTATAAGTTCCCAGTGTCAGTTTTTCAGGCACACAATATCCAATACCAATAGGCGTATCGTCTTCAATAGCCGTAAACCAAATCTCTTCCGTTTCAGGATTTTGAAAGTAGTCTGCACTCATCTCTCCCAGCATATCCGGGGGAAATAGCTCTATCGAATCTAATACTGCTATTAGGTGTGGAATATCTTCTTTTGTGATGGGTCTGATCATTGTTTTAGTGTAGTCATTGAGATTTCCTTTCTGAAACTGTAAAATATAGAATATCAAATGCAAAATGTAAAATTAGCGCATGCCGCTCTTATCTTTCGTCTGTGAGCTTAGAACACTAAATGCGCCATGAAACCGACGAAAGTCTAAGTATTACCGCCTCCGATTTACATTTTACATTTCGCGTTTAGCATTTTACATTCTTTAATTAGAGAAGATGTGATAAGAAACGTACCTCTATTTAAAAAAAAACTCCTACCTTCTGACGATTCAGACGATAGGAGCGACTAACATACTATGAGAAAACTACACGATGCAAAGATAGTCGTGTAGTGCATAGCAGGAAAGTTCACTTTAGGCAGCGAGAAGTTCGATTGACGATGTGGTACGATCTCCTTAGTTTTTGGTGAACGGTAGCTGCTCCAAGTCCACATTGCCACCTGTCAAGATGACCCCTACCCTCTTTCCTTCAAACACTTTCCGATGTTTCAGAATGACTGCCAAAGGCACAGCACAAGACGGCTCTATAATGATCTTCATGCGCTCCCATATCAGTCGCATGGCAGCTACGATCTCTTCTTCTTCTACCGTGAAGGCTTCGGTCAGATGATCTTTGATGATTGAAAATGTCTTGTCAGAAAGGTTGGTTTTCAGCCCATCCGCTATCGTATTGGTGGTTTTATTTTGCTGCAGTGTTCCACTTTGTAGCGAGCGAAAAGCATCGTCTACAGCTTTGGGTTCGCCACCATATATTTTGGTTTGAGGCGAAAAGTAAGTCGTCGATAGACAAGTGCCCGACATCAGTCCACCACCGCCTATCGGCGCAATGATCGCATCCAAAATGGTCGGTACATCTTCGATCAATTCCTTGGCGCAAGTCGCTTGCCCGCAGATGACGTCATAGTTGTCGTAAGGGTGGATGAAGTGTGCGCCGTTTGCAGCGATGATCTTTTCCAAAGTACTTTCGCGGGAAGCTTGTGTAGATTCAGAAAAAGTGACCTGTGCGCCATAGCCTTCTACCGCTTTGACTTTCACTTTTGGGGAGTTGTTCGGCATGACGATGTAAGCAGGTACGCCGAGCAGTTTGGCAGACATAGCGATCGCTTGAGCGTGATTGCCGGAGGAGTGCGTAGCTATTCCCTTTGCCAGTTCCTCTTTGGATAAAGTAAGTGCTGCACTGATGCCACCACGCATCTTGAAAGCACCAATCTTCTGAAAGTTTTCGCACTTAAAATAAAGTTCCGCTCCACTGATGTCATTGATGCTTTGGGCGGTCAAAACGGGTGTGCGATGAATGTAGGACACAATAGCTTCGTGTCGCTGTTGAATCTGAGCAATCGTGGGTGCAGCGGTCAGCGGTGATGGCTGCATTATTGTCGGCTTAAACATTTTCTTGTTTTATCGTTTCGGCATAGTGTTCCCAATATGGTTCGAGTCGTTTGAGCTGTTCGTCATTTCCGAGTACAATAAAACTCGACTCCATGATGAGCGGTGTGTCCGGTCCGGGATTGATGATGTAGCGACTGTTGGGCGATTTGTATCCAATGACATTGCAGCCTGTCCCTTCTCGGATGCGGAGTTCCGAAATGGTTCGACATTGGCATTCTATGGGTACATCCTCAAATTTGACTTCCTCAAAACCAATATCTGATTCATACTCATTGGTCACGAAAGAGAAGAACTCTACAGCTCCGGGTTTGGTCACCAAAGCTGCCATATAAAAACCACCGATTTGCTCCGGCATGATGGTGTGGTTCGCGCCCGCTAGTTTTAGTTTTCGTTTGGATCGCGGATCAGCCGCTCGACTGATAATATCGATTTCAGGATTCAACTGTCGTGCTGTCAATACTGTAAATACATTGTCCGTATCGTCTGGTAAAGCAGCAATCAAGGTTTTGGCTTTCAAAATACCCGCTTGCTCCAAGATGTCGTCCTGAGAAGCATCGCCTTTCACATAGAGTCCGTCCCTGTGCTTTCGTATCAATTTCTCCAATGCTTCTTCCTGCATATCAATCACAACATAAGACAATCCATCTACGTGTACATTGTCTGCCACTTCCTCTCCATATCGACCATATCCGCAGATGATGACATGCCCTTCTAGCTCTTCGATTTGATCGTTCATAGCTTTCTTATGTATTTTTTCAAATAGTTTTCCCTCAATAACATAGTCGGTAAATGCATATAAAACATATGCAAAAACGCCCACATTCAGCAAAATAAAGAGAGAAGCAAACAATCGCCCTTCCAATGTCAATGGTTTCACTTCCGAAAAACCCACTGTCGAAATCGTGATGACCGTCATGTAAATGGCTTCGATCAAATTGTAATTTTCGACCAAAATGAAGCCTAATGTCCCTGTCACTAATGACGTCAATGCCAAAAACATTGCCAACTTAATGCTCGTAAACGCACCCAGCCCTCGACCTCCGAAGAATAAGATTCTAATTTTAGATGTTAGGCGCAATGACATAGAAAAGAATAGATTTATTGCTGTCTGATATTTCGCTAATTAGCTGTCTCAAAAGTACTTAAATCTTACTGGATGTGACGTAATTCATTTGGATTTACTTGAATTGCTCATTTGTCCCTCAAAATCTGCTCATTCTTTCCAAAACTTGACGTTCGTCGAACTTAAAATCAGCTACATCGACAAAAATGGCAAGCTATCTCTGATTTCTCTATTTTTAAGTCATCCTATTGAAACAATAGATGCAAACAAGCAAAGCATGATTGAGATCCTCCAAATAATAGGTGGCGTAAGTGGTGGACTCCTGATGATTTTACTATCATTGGCAGTATTCACGGGGCTAGATGCCGATGCACCAGATATTGATACGGGCGGCGTCGGTTGGGTCAAAGGTATTCTAGCATTTTTGGCAGCCGGAAGTGGTGCGATGTTGCTGGGGCTGAGAGCAGCATTGCCAACTTGGCAAACAGCAGTCTTGGGTATACTTTGTGGCTTATTGGTCACTTATCTATTGAGCGCCTTACTCCGCTTTTTACTGCGACAGCAGGAAAATACCAATTGGGAACTGCACGAAGCCATCTCCCGAAGCGGCAAAGTCTATCTGCGCATCCCACCTGGCGGCGAAGGACTCGTCCAAGTCGATGTCAAGGGCGTCATGCGCGAATTTAAAGCCCGCAGTGCCGATCCGGATTTATTGCCCACAGGTGCAGAGATTTTAGTCGTCGATATAGAGGATGAGTATGCGATTGTGGTGAAGAGTTAATAAAAGTGAGAGGTGATAACGCGATAAGTGAGAGCACTTTTATACTTAGCATCTTTGTCTATTGATTGTAAAATGTAAAATGTAAAATGCTGAATATTAAATGTAAATCGGAAGCTGGGAACTTGGAACTCAAGCAGTCAGCGTAGCGGTTTCTTCAGCTTATTGGAAAGCAAATGCTGGAAGCATAGTGACTCACTTTTACATTTTGAATTTTGAGTTCTACATTTTACAGTTCTCTGTACTTTAAAAGTCTGTTCAGCTTGAGAAATAAAAAATGTAAAAGACTAAATATCAAATGTAAATTGGAAGCTAAAAACCTATAATCTGAGCAGTCAGCATAGCTATATTTCAAGCTCCTCGCTGATATATTCTATCGTGTAATATCTAATCCCGATAGCTATCGGGATAACATCTCATAAAATAAGTAAAACTATGGCAATAGAAACCCTAATCATTATCGGCGGAATTATCTTCATCCTATTCCTATTTGGTGTCTTCTTTGTGAGCCGCTACAAACGCTGTCCATCCGACAAAATATTGGTCGTCTATGGGCGCACCGGAGATGGTCAATCCGCCAAATGCTACGCAGGCGGGGCGACCTTTGTTTGGCCTATTATACAAGCTTATGAGTACTTGGACTTGACGCCATTGAGCATTGATGTCAATTTGCAAGATGCGCTCTCCAAGCAGAACATTCGTGTCTCTGTTCCTGCTCAATTCACCGTTGGGATCAGCAACAAGCCTCATCTGATGGTACACGCTGCCGAGCGATTATTAGCATTGCAGCGTCCGCAGATTAGCAGTTTGAGTCACGATATCATCATGGGTCAGATGCGTTTGGTGATCGCAAATATGGACATTGAAGAGTTAAATACCGACCGCGATAAATTCGTCGAAAGCGTCTACTCCAATGTGGGAGACGAGCTACATAAAATCGGTCTAGAACTCATCAACGTCAACGTTACAGACATCCAAGATGAATCCGGCTACATCAAAGCTTTAGGTCAGGAAGCGGCTGCCAAAGCCATCAACGACGCCAAAGTCAAAGTCGCCAACGAGCGTCGCACCGGCGCCATTGGAGAGTCCGAAGCCGTCCAAGAACAACGAATCAAAGTCGCAGATGCGAATAGTCGTGCCGACATCGGGGAAGCGGAGGCTATACAAAAACAACGTGTCCGCGTAGCAGCTGCCAACTCCCTCGCCTCTGTCGGGGAAGCCGAGGCCGAGCAAAAGCAGCGGATCGCGGTCGCCGAAGCCAACTCTCAAGCAGAGATTGGTGAAGCCATCGCCAATGCCTCTGCAACAGAAGGAAAAAACACCTCTGCCATCAAGATAGCCGAGTCCAATGCAGCTCGTGACGTCGCTATGGCAGAAAGTGAGCGACGTGCCACTGCTGCCCAAAAAGTAGCACAAGCAAAAGCCCTACAAGAAGCCTACAATGCTGAGCGAGAAACCGAAAAAGCCCGTGCCGAGATGATGCAAGCGCAGATGGAAGCCGATCAGGTCGTCAACGCCGACATCGAGCGACAAAAAGCGGTCATCGCTGCACAAGCGGAGGCCGAGCGCACCCGCGAAATCGCAAAAGGAGAAGCCGATGCGGTTTTGGCAAGATTGCAAGCGCAAGCAAAGGGTATGGAAGACTTACTCAAGAAGCAAGCGGAAGGTTTCGAGCGTCTAGTTGCCGCGGCAGGTGGTGATAGTCAGAGTGCCATTTCTTATCTGATGTTGGATAAGCTGACGGAACTCGCGACCATACAGACAGGCGCCATCAAAGACTTAGGTATCGAAAAAGTAGTCGTCTACGACAATGGCAACGGACAAAGCGTCGGTAACTTCGTACAAGGACTCTACGGCATGATGCCACAACTCAACGACTTTCTCAATCAAAGCGGTATGTCACTGCCAGATGCGTTGGTGCGGCAGCAAACGCCTGAAATAAAGGCTGCGCCAAAAGCAGAGTTGAACGGGCATCATGCGGAGGAGGAAGAAGGATAGAGCATTCTTCATTAAACTCATCACACACTATTGAGAATCATTTAGAAAGGTGTTCGCTGGAGCGGATGCCTTTTTTTGGTTTGTACTTACATAAATATTTGGTACACATCTCTGCTCGCTTGGCAAATATCTTTATAACTCAACTCTATCACCTCCAAGTGAAATAAGCCACTCTGTATTGATACAAATAAAGGTTTACGCTTTGGAGTTCCATCAAGTATTTTACTCATATTTAATCTACTTACAAATATTTCGTAAACCTTTTACCCCAATATTGATTCATAGTCTGTCTAGTATCGAATCAAATCTATGAAGATAGGAGTACTCAAGCAGGTTAAAGAAAAACGAGTGGGTCTCGTCCCTGACGTCATTAAGAAGTTGGATAAGTTGCAAGCTACCTTCTGTATAGAAAAAGGCGCAGGCGATCAATCAAACATCAGTGATAAAGACTTTGAGGCAGTCGCGAGCATTTGTACACGCGAAGAAGTCATACAATCTTCGGACATTTTAGTGAGTGTACAACCACCCGACGAAGTAACCTTGGCAAGTATCCCGAAAGATCGTTTGCTCATTTCGCTCTTTGAACCTTACAACAATAAAAGTATCGTCGATCAGCTCAAAGCAAACGGGCTGCGCGCACTCAGTATGGATATGATTCCGCGCACGACTATCGCTCAGTCCATGGATGTCCTGTCTTCTATGGCATCGGTGGCAGGATATAAGGCAGTTTTGTTCGCTGCCCAATATCTACCCCGTTATTTTCCTATGATGATTACGGCAGCAGGAAGTATTCGACCGGCGAGAGTATTGGTGCTCGGCTCGGGTGTAGCGGGACTGCAAGCTATAGCTACAGCCAAGCGTTTGGGTGCATCTGTAGAAGCATTTGATGTACGGAAGGCTGCAAAAGAAGAGGTAGAAAGTCTAGGTGCAAAGTTCATAGAAGTGGAAGGCGCAGCAGACGACTCCGCTGCAGGTGGCTATGCCGTCGAGCAAAGCGAGGATTTTCTAAATCGCCAACGGGAAGAAGTCCAACGCAGAGCCGTCAAAGCAGATGTCATCATCACAACTGCTCAAGTAAGAGGTCGAAAAGCACCTATTCTAGTACCGACTACCACAGTAGAACAAATGAAAAATGGTTCTGTCATAGTAGATTTGGCAGCTTCCACAGGCGGCAATTGTGAAGTCACTCAAAATGACGAAATCATCATTCACGAAGGGGTTACAGTAATCGGTAACTCCAACTTGGCAGCAGAAATGCCTCAGGATGCTAGTACGCTTTTCGCGAATAATATTGCGAATCTTTTGAAGCTCATCGTCCGAGAAGGTGAGCTGCATCTCGATATGGAAAATGAAATTATTGCTGCTGCTTACATCACTGCTTCCGAACCTCAATAGTATTGAACCTAGATTTTTAACTCGCTGACTCATGGAATGGATACAATTTTTCAATGATAATCTCATCCTCATCTACCTTTTGATTTTTATCATCATTTTAGGTTTTGAGGTCATCTCCAAAGTACCTACTGTACTGCACACACCACTCATGTCAGGTGCCAATGCGATCAGCGGCGTGGTCATCATCGGCGCGATTATTTTGATTCGACAAGCAGAGGCGGATAATTATTTGATATTGAGCATAGGGACGATAGGAATTATCCTTGGTATGATTAATGTAATCGGTGGATTTGCAGTCACGGATCGAATGCTAGAAATGTTCAAAAAGAAGAAAAAGTAATCCTCATCAACAACAGCCGAACCTACTCAATCTGATTAGCATGTCTATATTCATCATCAATTTATCTTACTTATTGGGGGCGCTAGCTTTTGTAATCGGGCTACGCCGACTAAGTTCTCCTGACACAGCGCGAAGAGGCAACATACTCGCTGCTATCGGTATGGGTATTGCCATTGTCGCTACACTATTCAATCCCGAAATTGTAGGTAGCAACAACTATGGCTGGATTGCAGGTGGCATGATTGGAGGTGGTGTGGTCGGTTGGTTAGTCGCTCAACGTGTTCAGATGACGGCTATGCCTCAAATGGTCTCCATTTTCAATGGATTGGGCGGTGCTTGTGCTGTCGTCTTATCGATGATCGAACTCTACCAGCACTACGGTTCTAGTGCAAAAACGACCCAAGAGCTTGTCGTCATCGTGCTTGCTTTGCTAATTGGTGCAATCGCTTTCACAGGCAGTATTTTAGCTTATTTAAAACTAGATGGAAAGGTATGGGACAGCCAAGTCACGCTTCCCAAACACAATATATTAAATATCATTCTACTGTTGGTCACACTTGGCGTAGCTACTTATTTGGTGGTCACAGGGGGCAGTTTGGCAGTCGCACTCATTTTGATGGGCATTGCTTTAGTCTATGGTTTTTCGTTTGTCGCGCCTATTGGCGGGGCAGATATGCCTGTCGTCATTTCGCTCCTCAATTCATTTACAGGGCTTTCGGCAGCGGCAGCAGGACTTATCTATGGCAACAACATCATGCTCATCGGTGGTATTCTAGTAGGTGCTTCAGGAACAATCTTGACAGTTTTGATGTGCCAAGCGATGAATCGCTCTTTAGTGAATGTCCTCATTGGTGGGTTCGGTGGCGGCGCGAGCTCAACTCAACAGGACGGCGAACAAGTAGCCAAAGAAGTAACCACCAATGACGCAGCCATTCAGCTTTTTTATGCGCAGTCTGTCCTTTTTGTACCAGGCTATGGATTGGCAGTGGCGCAGGCACAAAAAATCACCAAGGAGCTAGACGACCTACTCGAATCCAATGGCGTAGAAGTACGCTATGCCATCCATCCTGTGGCTGGACGTATGCCTGGGCATATGAATGTCTTGCTCGCAGAAGCCGATGTCCCCTACCCTAAGTTGCTTGATCTAGAAGACGCAAATGCTGCGCTCCCTAACACCGATATGGTCGTCGTCGTAGGTGCAAATGATGTGGTCAATCCTGCTGCCTTAAACGATCCCGGCAGCCCAGTTTACGGCATGCCTGTACTGAATGTATGGGAGGCAAAACACGTTACTGTCCTGAAAAGAAGTATGCGTCCAGGCTATGCAGGCATTCAAAATCAGTTGTTCTTTCATGATAAAACACGTATGCTGTTTGGTGATGCGAAAGATAGTATTCAGAAGTTGGTGGCGGAGGTGAAGACGCTGGTGTAGAAGATCTTGACGCTGTCTCGGGGAAGAAGTATATATGGTTTGGATTTTCGTGATCGGTCCATTTGTTGCTGACTCAGACTTTTGAAGTTTACGCTGAGTAATCATGAGAAAGCGATTGACATTCATATTTCAAGCTCAATGAAACTTCAAAAGTCTTTTCCTTCGTCTATTAAATAAAAGTGTACGGTAAAGGAAAGAATAAGACTTGGCTGAAGTATACACGATTTAGAGAAGAAAGGTAAGCTGAAATCAACAACGACAACCATTCCTCTGACTAGCTTCATGCTTACGCCCGATTTTGACTGGCTGCTTCCGTCTGCTCTTATGACTCTTCGCTTTCTTCACTGAAGCTGAAAGCTTTCAACCATGAATAGCCATCGATAAAATCGGTGGTAAAGAAACCTCATTAAACAACCGTGAAGCGGTTGACCTACTTTACTCATTGACTTCAGGGTAGTGAGTTAGACCCTTCTCAGGGTCTTTTTGACGCATTGTTTACCCCACATTTCATGTGCGGCTATTCATGGTTCAATCGTTTCACGATTACTAAACCATATTCTGCATAATTACTAATAAACTCAGCCTGATGTTCCCCTAAAGAAATCGTTTTTTCCATGATCGGTCTATCTTTTGAAATACAGCTTTTACCAATTTAGACTAAAAACACCCAAAGATAAAATTTGGTTGGTAGTTCACATTCGATAGTGTTAAATCGGCAAGAGCATTTTGGTGAATTTTAATTACCGCGAGAGCGATGTGCCAATTCATAATTTTTCATTTTTCATTCTCAATTCATCATTAAATCACCCTTGCCAAAACCCAGCCACCGCCAGTCCCAAACCAAACAAAAACAGAATGACTGCCGCCACCAACAACCCATACTTCACCTTCGCCACCCGAGAAAAGGTACGTTCAATACTAGCTGCGCTGCCAGCACCATAGCGATAAGGAAAAGGCATCACCACCAAAAAGGAAAGGACTGCCGAAAACAACCACAAAACCGCTGCGGCGCGGAAAGTCTCCGTCGTCCATTCCGCCAAGTCTTTGCCCACCAAAATAGTCAACGCAATAGACACCACTGCCCCCAAATACTTCGCCGCTTCTTCTACGCGCTCAGGCGTACGCGCTTGCTCGGCTTCGAGTCGCTCGAGTAGGGCTTTTCGGTCGGACTGCGGTGGTCGACCTTTTGGGATGGTGGGTTGTTCGTCTGGCATGGTTTAGTTTTCGTTTTGTGCGGATTGGAGGATTTCTTGAAAGCGGGCTTTGCCTATTTTTTCGATGATGGTATTTAAGTAGCTTTCTGAAACTTCTTTACTGGGTGATCCGATTTGATTGAATATTTGGTAAGCTTGAAATATAGGTAATACAGCTTCTTCGTATTTTGCTTGTCTAAAAATTATTGATCCAATATTATGCAAGTTATTTGCCATTCCCTTCGAATCACCAATTTGTTCCCTAATATCTAATGATTGCTGTAAATAATCTAATGCAACTCCAAATTCTCCTTTATCAACATGAAGTTGACTAATATTATTTAAGATAATACCGATACCGCTGCGATCACCAATCTGTGAATAGATGTACAGTGATTTTTCGTAATGTTCTAAAGCTTTATTATAATCTTTTTCAGTGTAAGCAATTGAAGCTAAGTTGTTTAATATTATAGCTTCACCATGTTTGTTACCTATTTGCTGTTGTATTTCTAATGCCTGTCTAAAGTACTTTAAAGCTTTAATGTAATCCTTCTTCAAATTATATATTTGCCCAATATTTCCTAGTGCCATCCCTACTTTTAGCAAGTCCTCATTTTTCTTACTTATAAATAAAGCTTTTTCTGCATAAACTAATGCAAGATTATAATCCCCTTTGGACATATAGACTCTACCCATGTTATTTATAGTCGTATCCTTACTCTGAGAGTCTCCAATTTTTTGTTGTATTTCTAGTGCTTGTTCTAAATACTCAAGCGCGACATTATAGTTTCCGTAGAACTCATATATCTGACTGATATTATTTAGAGTTATACCTTCTTGGCGAAGATTACCGATTTTTCTAATAATATGTAGCGACTTCTCGTACAATTCCATTGCCTTACTGTAGTCTCCCTTCTTATGATAGAGAAGACCTATATTGTTTAACGTGGTACCTTCACCTTTGATATCGCTAATTTTCTGTTGTATCGACAGGGCTTGGTTTAAATATTCTAATGCAGTATCATAATCTCCTTGCGCATCGTAAATTTGACTGATATTATTTAATGTTGTTCCTTCTTTCTCAAGATTACCTAATTGTCGTTGCAGTAAAAGTGACTTATTTAAACATTGTACAGCTAAATCGTAATTTCCTTTTATCTTATATACTTGACTGATATTATTCAAACTTGTAGCTTCTCCGATTAAATTATCACTCTCTCGATGTTGAATTAAACTTTTCCTTAAATAGATTATTGCCATATCTAAATCTCCAAAAATCTGAGATGTAATTCCTAAATTATTCCATATAATACTCCAAGTAGCTTGAGGTACTCCCC
>JBCDHX010000172.1:0-11596 GCA_038749535.1 Bacteroidota bacterium | reverse complement strand
CGCATCTTCATCCGCTCCTTCTGAAGTAAATGTCAATACATCTTCTTCATCGTCTATTTCGATAGTAATTTCAGTAGAACCATCTTCTAGTGCTACTGTACCACCTTCTACCTCTTCGTCACAATTGACTTCTAGCTCAGGAAGTAAGACTGCATCAATAACATGAACGACACCATTTTCTGCCAATATATCAGCGACAGTTACTTGTGCATCGTTGACGAAGATACCATCATCGTTGATTGTTACTGTTACGCTTTGACCATTCAACGTCTCAACGACCATACCATCCATCAAGTCAGTAGATAGTACGCTACCGCTCACTACGTGATATAGTAAAATCTGCGCTAGATCACCTGTTGGGTCTTCCAATAAAGCTTCAACAGTTCCCTCTGGCAATGCATCGAATGCATCATCCGTTGGTGCAAATACTGTAAATGGACCTTCGCCACTCAAATCATCTGCCAACTCTGCTGCAATAACTGCTGCTTCTAGTGTCGTGTGTACTTCACTTTCTACAATGATGTCGACGACTGTTGCGGGTAGTTCTTCTTCCAATTCAGGAAGCAAGACCGCATCAATAACATGAACGACACCATTTTCTGCCAATATATCAGCGACAGTTACTTGTGCATCGTTGACGAAAATGCCATCATCGTTAATTGTTACAGTAACAGACTGACCATTCAACGTCTCAACGACCATACCATCCATCAATTCGCTAGATAGTACTTGTCCGCTGACAACATGATATAGTAGAATCTGCGCTAGATCACCTGTTGGGTCTTCCAATAAAGCTTCAACAGTTCCCTCTGGCAATGCATCGAATGCATCATCCGTTGGTGCAAATACTGTAAATGGACCTTCGCCACTTAAATCATCTGCTAGTTCTGCTGCAATGACTGCTGCTTCTAGTGTTGTGTGTACATCGCTATTCACGATAATGTCCACTACTGTTGCAGGCAGAGCGGGTTCGATACGTGTTACCGTAATGAAGTTATCAGAAAGGTCGAAACACTCATCTGATAGATCAACTTCGGCAGCATTATCGCCAACCATCGCCAGCAAATTACCTGTGAAAGATAAGCCCCAAATTCTACAAACACCTACGCCTGCACCGTTTAGGTCAGCCATATTGCTCGGTGGCAATGCTAAAATGTTATTCTGATCGTCTGTGATGACATAAGCGAAACTGGCATCTTCATCCGCTCCTTCTGAAGTGAATGTCAATACGTCTTCTTCATCATCTATTTCGATTGTCAATTCAGTAGAACCATCCTCTAGTGCGACTGTACCACCTTCTACCAATTCATCGCAGTTGACTGGCGGTAGCAATACTGCATCGATGACATGGACGACACCATTTTGTGCCAATAGATCCACCACGACAACTTGCGCATCATTGATAAATACGCCGTCGTCATTGATAGAAACTGTCACGGTTGCACCGTTCAATGTTTCTACTTCCATACCATCCATCAACTCTGTGGATAGTACCTGACCACTGACTACATGATATAGTAAAATCTGTGCTAGGTCACCTGTTGGGTCTTCCAATAGTGTCTCTAGAACACCGGAAGGCAATAAACCAAAAGCATTATCTGTCGGTGCGAATACTGTAAACGGACCTTCGCCACTCAAATCATCTGCTAGTTCTGCTGCAATGACTGCTGCTTCTAGCGTTTCGTGTACATCGCTATTCACGATAATGTCCACTACTGTTGCAGGCAAAGCAGGCTCTATGCGAGTAACTGTAATGAAGTTGTCGGACAGGTCGAAACACTCATCTGATAAGTCTACCTCAGCGGCGTTGTCGCCCATCATAGCTGTGATATTGCCTGTGTAAGACAAGCCCCAAACTCTGCAAATACCTACGCCTGCACCATTTAGGTCAGCCATATTGCTCGGTGGCAATGCTAGGATGTTATTCTGATCGTCAGTAATGACATAGGCAAAGTTCGCATCTTCATCCGCTCCTTCTGAAGTAAATGTCAATACATCTTCTTCATCGTCTATTTCGATAGTAATTTCAGTAGAACCATCTTCTAGTGCTACTGTACCACCTTCTACCTCTTCGTTACAATTGACAGGTGGTAGAAGAACAGCATTGATAATGTGTACGACACCGTTATCTGTCAATATATCTGCGAATGTAACTTGTGCATTATTGATGAATACACCATCATCAGTGATGGAAACCATCACAGTTGCACCATTCAAAGTCTCGACTTCCATACCATCCATCAAGTCGCTAGCTAAGAACTGACCACTGACTACATGATATAGTAAAATTTGAGCTAAATCGCCTGTCGGATCTTCCAACAAAGCTTCAACTGTTCCTTCCGGCAATGCTGCAAACGCCTCATCCGTAGGTGCGAAGACTGTAAATGGCCCTTCGCCACTCAAATCATCTGCTAACTCTGCTGCAATAACTGCTGCTTCTAGCGTATTGTGTATGTCGCTATTCACGACAATATCTACGACTGTAACACGCTCACGTCCAGCCTGAGTGACAGCTACAGTTGCGGTAGCACCACCAGTCGTCGTGAAGGTAACAGTTGCACTTCTATCTTCTAATTCATCGTTGGCTAGGTAAGTGATGATAACATCGCCACTTCCATTGCCGGCATCTGGTACTACAGCTACCCAGTCGGCATCTGCACTAGCTGTCCAGCTTTCATTGGCTGTGACAGTGACTGTTGCATCGCCTTCTGCTGACCCGATTTCGATCATCGTAGGATCTACACTGATGGTCGCATCTGCTCCAGATTGTGTAATGACAACACTTGCTGACTCACCCGTAGCCGTTGTGAAAGCCACAGTCGCTTGGCGACCCTCAGTCGTCATATTCATTTCATACTTGATCGTTATTGCTGCGTTGCCGGAGCCGGTATTCGGTGCAAAACTAATCCAGTCTGCATCACCAGCTGCTGTCCAGTCGGTATTGGAAGTCACTTGCGCGACAAACTCACCTGCCATGGCGTCCACACTGATGGCAGTCGGATCGACAGCAATCACTGCCGGTGCCATACCACCTTCTTGGATGACTACGACCTCTGCGCTTGCATCTTCTGCTGTGCTAACGGTGATCGTCGTTATGCGCTCTGCTATTGTCAAATTTGGATCGATAGCTATATCTACATCTGCATTGCCAAACCCAGATTCTGGATTGACGGCTAACCAGTCGGCTTCTGCTTGAGCTGACCACAATAGATCAGACTCAATCGTAAAACTGGACGTGCCACCGTCTCCACTTACCCGAATTGTATCAGGAGAAACAAAGACAAAGTTGCTCAACGATTCTTGTGTCAGTATCACTGTTACCGGATCAACACCACCGTCAAATGAGCTGATGGTAATAGTTGCTGTTCGACTGTCAGTGGTTGATGTATTTTCGTCGTAATTCACTGTAACAGTCGCATCCGCATCACCATTTGCATTTTCTAGTGTCACCCAGTCTGCATCTGTAGTCGCTGACCAAGAAACATTGGCAGTCACATCGAAAGTAGTCGTTCCAGCTGCTGCATCTACGTCGATAGCGGTCGGGTCTACAGAAAGCGTAGCTACGAATCCATCACCGATTTGGATAGGTACTTCATCACCTGGGAAGATTGTGTTATTGTTCTCTTGGATTCCATCTTCAGCAGAGATGATGAATCCAATGGTATAATCACCCGGCGTTACATCTTCAGGAACAACAAATAGCCCTGACACATTGAAGCGAGCCAATTCCATAGCGCCTACTTGCGCATCGTTGAGACCAAAGAAGTTTTCAGATAGGAAAATAACATCTTCAACGCCTCCACCTTCTGGTAGTAGATAACTAGCAAAGAATAATGGACCGCTATAATCTTCGTTAGAATAATTATATACGCTGACAACATACAAATCGTCATCATTACCAACCTCTTCGCCTGGATTGACTTGATCCGGAATAAAGTTCAGTACGTCTACTACTGGCTGTACATCTGATACATCCGGTGTATTCTCATCTCTAAATTCATCAAAGAAATCAAGTTTATCACCTGTAAATCTGACAAAATCAGTTCCTCCATCTGCCGAAGCATTGGATAGTATAGAGCCGGCTACTGTATTGTCACCGCTAGAAGGTGTATACGCTGGACTTCCTTGCATACCAAATGGGGAAGGAGAATCGATAGAAACAACTTCGCGACCGATGTCGTCAAAGTCACCCTCTCTTGTGTACTGCGTAGCAGGTTGAAAATCTTCACCGATCGGGTAACCGTCGTTTCTGTAATCTCTAGTTCTAAACTGACCGTTGCTCTGAGTGCCATAGCCCATGTAGTTCTGACCGCCAGTTTCTAACTCAGCTACTAAACCTCCCAATGGACGAGCTAGGTGGATAACACCAATATTAAATTCAAAGTCACCATCTTCTACCCATGCAGTCGCTACATCAATACTTTCGGCTATAGTATAATTATACTCCAGTAGTATCTCTTCATCAATTCGTTCGTCATATCCGGGGAATACGAATACGCTTTGTGCAAATCCATCGCCACCGATACCACCAAAAAGCTGCTCATCATACAAGCAGCCACCTGTAGTGATGACAGTAGAAGCATCCACTAAGATACCTGTACAACCAGTAAGCGAACCATTAGAAGTTCTCAAAATGATCTGTACGGTAAAGTAAACAGATGGATTGAAATCCAATAAACCATCAGGAGAACCATACTCTCCTATGTCCACAATTTGTAATTCAGAAAAATCTTTCACAAGATAGTCAGGCATACTGCCACCTGTTCTCTTGCTACGTAAGTCTACAGATGTCATAGACAATTCCACATCGGAGCGAAGTGGCGCGCTCAGCGGAGCACCTGAGATTACTTTTGATTGTGTTTGCAGTGTCCTACTGACAGGCGCGAGCGGTGTCGCGGACTGCCCAGTAGGCGGTCGCCACTCAGGGAGCGGCATCGCTTTGACATCTCCTCTGTCAAAGCGAAGTTGTTGCGCCTGCAGACCGCTACTAAACAGCACGGCAAACACAACGAGGAGAATTGAATGGATACTAAATCTCATCATAGGTTTAATTTAGTTTTAAAAATGAATGAAAGCATATAGGAAGCAGCTTGCTTCAAGAGAGAAGCAGTTTGCGTCTTATCATAATTATGTAGATGTGAGTGAAGAACCATAGTTGCGTTCGATCAATCGTAACGTCCAATCTAGCCCTTTGTAGAGCCAATCAAATTTGAAAAGTGTAATGTGTTGAAGTGAGGGTCGTTAGTGATTTCGTTTTTAAATTAGAATACTTTGATGATCGGATATGGATATTTTACCTTTGATAGTATGGTGAGTTGGGTGTTTCTACCCACATAAAGGAAATTTGCAATGTATTGTTTGGAAATTTTTTTAAAAACAGGTGGAAATTTCTGCAATTCGTACAAAAATCCCTGATAAGCCGTAGTTGT
This sequence comes from Bacteroidota bacterium, assembly GCA_038749535.1. Taxonomy (GTDB): domain Bacteria; phylum Bacteroidota; class Bacteroidia; order Chitinophagales; family Saprospiraceae; genus JAAUTG01. The sequence goes on along the minus strand of JBCDHX010000172.1, from coordinate 6,167 downwards.
GCATTTAATGCACTGCATTTATAACTACTTTGTGAATTTATAGCACATCGTCTATAATCTTTGCAGACAGTAAACATAGTGGAATACCACCTCCTGGATGTACGCTGCCACCACAGAAGTAAAGCCCTTGGATGCGAGAGGAAAAATTGGGATGACGCATGAAAGCTGCCATGCGATTGTTGGAGCTGGTGCCGTAGAGTGCGCCGAGGTGAGACTGAGTCCGGCTTTCGATGCGTTGGGGATCGAGTATTTCCTCTACTTCGATCAAGTCAGAGACATCGACGCCAAGACAGCGCTTGATTTTCGCTTGAATGTTTTGACGCGCCACTTCGATGATTATTGCCCAGTCTTGTCCGCCATCAAAAGGTACATTTATCATCGTAAACCAATTTTCACAGCCTGCGGGCGCGTCTTGGGGATTCTTTTTGGACGTAATATTGATGTAGACCGTTGGGTCATTATACACCTTTCCAGCTTCCATATCTGCGAACTCTCGCTCATAATTTTCACTAAATAAGATATTGTGAACATCTAGTTCCCGAAAGCTCTTTTTGATGCCCCAATAGAAGATGAGTGCAGAGGTAGATTTGGGCTGACTCAAAATGCGTTTTGGATGCTTCTCATGCGGCAAAAGTTGACGATAGGCGTGAAAGATGTCCATATTACAAATGACTCGATCAAAGTTATGCTGCTGACCGCCGACTTTCAATCCTCGAACAGCCTTATCACTCACGATGATTTCTTCTGCTTTTTGTCCAAAATGAAATTGTACACCCAAGTCCTGCGCCAGCTGATACAGTGCTAAGGTGATAGCGTGCATACCGCCTTTCGGCAAGTACGCGCCGAAGCCGTACTCAAAGTGAGGAATGATGTTGAGTAGTCCTGGCGTTTTGTATGGATTGGAGCCGTTGTAGGTGGCGTAGCGATTGAAAAGCTGTACCAATTTAGGGTGAGCCAGTCGTTTTTTGTTGAGGCGATTCATGGTCGTAAATAGGTCGAGCGTCGGCACTTTTAGCATGGCTTTTACAGTTGACCAATCCAGCCAAGTATTCGCTTTATGCAGTGACTTTTCGAGGAATATTTTGCCTGTTACTTCATATTTATGGTGACTGTCTTCCAGCAGGTTGAGTATTTTTTCGGCAGGCACATCCAATTTTTCTTCCACCTCTACTGCAAAGTCTTTTTGGTCGGCAAAGGCAGTCAAACGCGTTTGATCTTCCCAAAAATATTCGCAAACACGATCTAATCGTTCGTATCTAAAGTAGTCTTCCACTTTTTTTCCGGCGACTTCAAATAGTTCCTCTACATATTGGGGCATCGTAAACAAAGAAGGCCCTGCATCAAAGCGATAGTCCCCGATTCGGAACTCCGATAATTTGCCGCCTGGATAGTCATTGGCTTCAAAGACCGCTACCTGATAGCCGCGACTCGCCATCCGAATAGCACTCGCTAGTCCTGCTATGCCCGCTCCGATGATACCGATTTTCATCTGTTTTATTTATGAGTCATGAATGATGAGTTATGAATAATGAGCTATAATTCATGACCCATAATCCATTTTCTAGTTGGCTGCCACCATTCGTTGATGGGGCGATACAGAAAGCCGTGTCCTAGTCCGGTATTGATTTTCAATTCTTCTATAATGACGTTCGGAGAAATGGTTTCCCAGACTTTATAATGCCGATTGGCGAGATCATCTGACTGCTCATAGATACCTAAAACACGTCCGTTCAGTTTCCAGTCGTTTTCTCTTTCAATAGCCCGATTGTTCGCACCCAAAAAGACATAGTTGATAAGGTGAGGTGTCAGATGTGAAATGTACATCGCCATGACGCCGCCTTTGGATGCTCCGATGACGCTAATATTTTCGGGTGGGATGCCGGAGTCGATCAATTGCTGAATTTCGCTGACGGTCTGTGTGCAAAATGTATGAAAGTTAATATCTGCTGGACGGACGGTCGCGTGGATGACTGCATCGAGGGTTTCTAAGGAGTCGATGATGGCTTGATAGTCATATTTGCCATAGACCTCATGCACGGCGTCGATACCTTGCTGTTCTATGATGCGTCCGTGCAAATAGAAGATGTGTCGCTCGGGAGGTGTCTCGCACTGCGTCAAAGAGATAATGGCGAAAAGAAATATAAGTAAACGCATTAGGTAGAAGATTTGACGGGGACAAATTGAGTGGAAAATCCATGTGCTTTATAGGCGGCGAGTAAAATCGCACCAAAGGGTAACCACCAGATCAAGTCATTGAAAATAATAGTCAGCCCAAAAGCAATAGGAAAGGCGCCTTTTATCAAGTAAAACGCAAACCCAATTGGGCCAAAAATTTTACCCAAAAAACCTACAACGACTATCGGATAGTGTACCAGCGGATTGTAAGCCGCCAGAATATAACCGACACCATAGACGCCGACGATCATGCCGACACACTGCCAGATCATAATGTAGCTCGGGCGTTCCATGCTGACCAAATCGAAAAAGAGATTGGGGAAGAAAATGACGGAACTCCCCCAAAGAATATTGTAGATACCCGCGATCCAAAGGACATAAAACATCCAACGTGGTGCGGTATTATTGTTTGCGTTCATAGACGTATATGGTGTAGTCATGCGGATTTTTTTCGTCAGCAGGAAAGTGCTTCTTCGAAGTAATATCAAACTGACTTTCATCAAATTCCGGGAAGAAAGCATCCCCACCTGCTATCTCTGTGTCAATGACTGTCAAGTAGATTTTATCCAAGAGCGGCAAAGACTGCTCATAGATCTTGCCACCGCCACAGATGAAAGCTTCTTCTTCTCCATTCTCGGCAGCGATCTGTAGTCCTTCTTCTATGCTATGAGCTATGATGACACCGGAAGCAATATAGTACGGGTCGCGTGTCAGTACAATATTGGTGCGTAAAGGAAGCGGTTTTTTATTTGGCTCGAAAGTGCCCCGTCCCATGATGACGTGATGATGCAAGGTCGTGCGCTTGAAAAATTTTAGGTCGCCGGGCATGTGCCAAGGGAGGTCTTGGTCTTTTCCAATGACGCGGTTGTTGGACATAGCGGCTATGGCGGATACGATCATATATTTGTTTTGTAGTTCAATGCTATTGAAAGGTCTAAGACGAAAAAGGGTTTAGGCAATCAATAAGAAAATGACGAAAGCTTAAAAATAGAATAAGCCCAGTCAACACTATCGCTGACTGAGCTTATCTTACTGAAGTATTTTCAAGCGAATACTAAGGCTTCGCCGCCTTCATCTCACCTTCGTTTTTCGCTTTGTTTTTTACGTATTTCTCTAGCCATTGATCTTGTTCCCAAAGCATATGCAAGATAGATTCGCGAGCCGCGTAGCCATGACTTTCTTTGGGTAGCATGACCAGTCGGACAGTGGCACCGAGACCTTTCAAGGCATTGAAATAACGCTCACTTTGCATCGGGTAGGTGCCGGAGTTGTTATCCGCTTGTCCATGTACCAAAAGCATTGGTGTCTTCATTTTTTCGGCGTGCATGAACGGTGACATTTCATAGTAAATCTCCGGTGCTTCCCAGTAACTCCGCTCTTCCGACTGAAAACCAAATGGTGTCAAGGTTCTGTTGTACGCGCCACTTCTCGCGATGCCGGCAGCGAACAAATCAGAATGTGTCAGTAAGTTGGCAGTCATGAATGCCCCATACGAATGCCCACCTACAGCGACACGCTCTCGGTCGATATAGCCCATTTCGTCCACTGCGTCTATAGCCGCTTTGGCATTGGCGACAAGCTGAGGAATGAAGGTATCGTTGGGTTCTTCTTCTCCTTCTCCGACGATAGGAAAAGCAGCATCATCTAGAACGACATAGCCTCTATTGACCCAGAAAAGTGGCGACCCATACCAAGGATATGTAAATTCATTGCTAGAACTTGTGACTTGTCCGGCACTGCTTTTATCTTTGAACTCGCGCGGATATGCCCACATAATCATCGGCATTTTTTCTTTCTTGCTTTTGTCATAACCGACTGGTAGGTAAAGCGTAGCACTCAGTTCTAATCCATCTTCGCGCTCATACGTGATGACTTCTTTGTGGACATCTTGAATGGCTTTGAATGGATTTTCGAAGGTCGTGACCGGCGTCAGTTCATCCGTTTTGATATTACGGAAATAGTAGTTGGGATACTCATTTTTAGATTCTAGACGCGTCAATACAATCCCCTCTTTCATATCAATGGCGCGACTCAAAGTCTCCAATTGCTCCTCATTGTTTGCTTGATAGAGTCGCTTGGTGGCTTGTTTCTCCAAATCGTATTGATCGACAAAAGGGCGTTTTCCTTCTGCGGAATAGCCTGCACCCATTAAGTACAATTGCCCATCGTCTACTGTCAGGACAGAACGCCCATATTGATTTTCGTGCATAGCAAAGTTGCCGGGATCGCTGTACTGGTCTTGGTAGTTGCGTTCATTGAAAACAACGGGTTCTTTTGAGCTGTCAGAAGGGTCAAAAATGCTGGTGCGTAAGTTGCGCGTATTCCACCAATAGTCATAAGCTATTGCCAAATTGTCGCTGCCCCATAAGATAGCATTGTAGCGATCTTTTGTTTTGAGTAGCAATTCTTTTTCACCTGTAAATGGTGCTACCATCTGATAAATGGCATCTCTGTACTCCACTTCATTTGCGGGATCGCCGCCATCTAGTGCTTCTGCCCAATATAAAGTAGCGGGCTGATCGGCACGCCAAGATAAGCGACGCATACCTTGCTGTACTGACATAAATCCTTTCGGCAGTTCCTCTAAAAGTGGCACTTCTGAGATTGTTTTGACCAGCTGACCATCGGCGGTATAGACATTGGTTCTGCTAGGAAACCGATAATAAGGTACGAGATAAGAAAATGGCTCACCTATGGTTTCGACCATTACATATTTACCGTCCGGGGAAGGGCTGATGTCGCTATACATATCCGTTGCCATCCATTTGGATTTACTACCGTCCGTGCTTACTTTCCAGATGTCGGCACGCGCGAGTTGCTTGAAGTTGGCTTCGTCTGTTGGATTTTTCAGTAAGTCTTGATAGGTTCTATTTTGCGCTTTTTTGCCGTCATTGACAGAGATGGTCGGTCCGGTCGGGATAGCGGTTTCTACATCAATGAGGTCTTTTTTATCTTTCGGCAATAGCGTGACTAAGATAGATTGATTGTCTTTCATCCAGTTGATGGGATCGCGCATATTGGCATTGATATTGGCATCTGTCAGTTTTGTAGCTGATTTTTTCGTCATATCTAATACCCACAGTTCGACACCTATTTCTGTCGTATTTGTAAAGGCAATTTTGGACTCATCGGGCGACCAAATCATATTGCTCATGCGCGCATTTTTGGGCAAGCCACTGACTTGGGACTCTTTCTTGGTCGCTATATCGAATATTTTGACGTCGTAGTAGTAGCGGGCACGGCTGGAGATATTTGTGACCGGATTGATACGTAGTCCGGCAAGTCGCATCTCGGTTTCGGATAGTTCTTGGATGCTTTTGTAAGAGCGGCGATAGAGCAAAACGGCCTTTGTGGCAGCTGTATTCATTCGAATGCCAGGGGCTAAAGGCGCGTCCGCCAACACCATAATATCATCTGGCGGTGTTTGATAATTGAGGTCAAGCTGAGCGTATTGAACCATAGGTACAAGTAAGAAAATAAACGGAAAAAGGTTTTTCATAATTGAGTGATTTTGATGGACTGCTAAGGTAGGGAAAAATGAGGAAGACGATAAGGTTTATCCGATGAAGGTGTAGAAGACATTACATTTATATGGAATATATGCTTTCAGTAATTTCGGAGATCATCTTGACTGACTACTTAGGTCACTCGACACTGCTGCACAAAAAAAATCTCATGCCGTCCGCATCGGGACAACATGAGATTGATCCAAGTAAGGTGAAATAAATAAATTTATATTGTTGAAAAATAGTCGAAAAGGAAATGTATTGTAAATAGTAGCCTTTCGGCTATTCTTCAACACTGAGAATATAAATTTTTTATTGAACTCAGGCTAAGGTTATGGAAAAGAGCAAGTAAAACGGGTGGGAATGTTCAAAAAAGTGTGTCAAGTGAATAAATATTATAAATGTTGGTCAAACCGATCAGGGAACTCTCTTTTGAACTCCAAGATGACTTTTTTGAAAGAATGAATACGCTTGCTCCACACCTTT
>JBCDHX010000171.1:0-11730 GCA_038749535.1 Bacteroidota bacterium | reverse complement strand
TGATAGGTTTCATTTGGTTCTAAGATGGTGCTTGGAAAACTAGCCTCATTCGGCGAATTCGGGAAATGCTGTGTTTCCAAACAAAAAGCGGCACGACCTTCATATTTTTTCTTCGCTTTTCCATCGATGATAAACTGCTCTTTATAATTTGGAACATACAATTGCACACCCGGCTCGGTCGTCCAAACTTCCATCGACCTTCCACTTTTCGGTTCAACTACTGTTGCTTGTTTCTTCAACGTACCTGAGTGAGCAGTAAAAACAAAATTGTGATCGTAGCCGACCTTTGGATTCATCTGTGGATGTTTGACTGCTATCTCTTGACCAATCGGTTTTGCACTTTGGAAGTCAAAAGGTGTATTTTCAACTGCCATCAAGTCACCCGTGGGAATTAGTTTGCCATTGACAGACGTGACTTGTTGAGCAGCGATCATTAAATCATGATTTTCGACCCCTTTATTTCCCGCTCCATTCAAATTAAAGTAAGAGTGATTTGTCAAATTGACAGGTGTGGCTTGGTCAGTTGTAGCTTTGTATTTGATGCGTAGTTCATTATCATTATTGAGGCTATAAATGACAGTCACAGCTAAATTGCCGGGATAGCCCTGATCGCCGTCGGGACTGGTGAGTTGTAGCTTGACACCGACTCGCTCCTCTTCTTCTATTGCTTCTCCTTTCCAGACTCGTTTATCAAAACCTTCTACGCCACCATGTAGGTGATGTGGCGTTTCATTTGCGGTCAATTTGTAAGTTTCTCCATCCAGCTCAAACTGACTATTGGCGATTCGGTTGCCGTAGCGACCGATGAGTGCGCCGAAATAAGGATGCGTTTCTTGATAGCGACTTAGTTCATCAAAACCTAGGACTATATCCTTTACTTGTCCATCTCGATCTGGCACAAAAAGATGTGTAATGATGCCACCATATTCGATGATACGGACTTCCATGTCATTTGCATTTTTGAGGATGTATTGCTGGACGGTCGTATCGTTGATCGTTCCGTAAGATTGTGTTTGAATGCTGAGTGTAGGCTGCATATTGTCAGTAGATGAATCTGAAGATAGATCTAAAGAAGTGGTCGTATCCTCCGTATTACTCGAAGGTGTACAACCAACCGCTAAAAGAAGCGCAATGATAAAGAAAAGGTGGCAGTTCATTTGTTTCGTTTTGATTTGTGTTTTGAACCCTGTCTAACAGATAAGTCAGGCATTTAAGGACATTAAAGAGCATACTAGGCTGCGCCTTCTCAGTAATTATATACTAATTGAGCAACTTTCATCACTTCACTATCCTTTACACTTAGTATTTCCAGCCAAATTAAGCAGTTAGAACGTTTTTCCTAACTTTAAGGTATAAAATCAAAAGATGACGAACACCAACACACCGTTTCTGCTCCTATTTTATCTGCTTTTTGGTAGCCAGTGGTTGCTTGCGTTCAGTAGCGATTGGCAGACAGATAGCACCATCGTACCTATTCGGATAGAAGTGTTGGACTCTACGCTGACAGCAGAGGAATTGCGGACAGTATCATTTTTCTTAGAAGATTTGAATAGCCAGGCGTTTGAAGTCATTCCCTTTTATCGGCTTCGCGATAGCCTTTCCTTGCCATCCAACGGCAGATACAGAATCGAACTTCACAGCTTTGACAATACCGATCATTTCTTTTTCTTACAAAAGCCCATCGAGTTTTCGACACCTGCAAAAGACACTTTACTCGTCCGACTATTGGTAGGCGACGGCGATGACTATTTGGTGGAAACGCCTTCCAGAGTAGAATCTGCCAAAATCACCAAACGAGCAGTATCCAAAGAACCCGACATTGTCATCAAAGGTGTCGATGACTCACCGCCTCAGAAAGTGGAATTTGACAGTGTGGATATTGCTAATAACATTGAAAAGCTAACAGATGAGGAATTGCGGACGCGAATTACAGCTCGTATTTTCGAGTACATTCCAGACACGATGTATGTAGAAGAGCGGGAAAAACTGAGCATCGTGCTTTCCGCAGATACCACAGCCACTTTTTTCAATGAATTTGTCAACTCCGACCCCCTTTTTGAAGACAATGAAGAGCGCGTCAAATCCTTTTTACTAGAAGGTGTCGGCAATATTATGATTTCGCGACTGATTGATGTAGATAGTGCATTCAGCATACAGCCTTTATTTGCTCAAGATCAGCGGTTTATCGACTTTTTTGCCTTTGAGCCGCAACGATGGGAGTGGTATGTGACACCGCGTATGGAAGGTGAACATTTGTTGACGTATGCTTTGGAACGAATAGATATTATTGAAGACAAAGAATTTACAACAAGCATCACACCTGTATTCGAAAAACCCGTTTTAGTGGTCATCAAAGGTGGCGCGCCAGTCGAGATACCGGAAGAAGAGAGCAACTTCCTTTGGGGATGGATAGCCATTATCGTGGGTGTTCTTGGCGTTGTTATCTTTACCTTATTGCGCAGCAGAAAAAAACAGCAACAAAAAGCAAGTATTCGCATTCCAAGTCAAGACATTCGTCAAGCGATTGCCGAAGGTAAACCTGAAAAAGCGTTAGATTTACTGAGCGCGTCTAGCGTAACATTACCCAAAGACTGGCAGCGGGAAATTACGATGTTGCAAGCGCGTTGGGCGAGTTTGGAATCTGATTTAAATAAAGGGACGATTGCGATGGACAAAGCACAGATCGAACGCAATCGCATCAAAGACCGCATACTAGATGTCATCGATGAACTCAGCAAGAACAATTGATTTTTCAGCTCTTCAGCAGCAGCTAGAAGGCGAACTATATACCGACCGCTTACAACAAATCATTTACGCCACCGATGCTTCGGTCTATCGAGAATTGCCGCTGGCAGTGGCTATTCCGAAGTCAGTCGCCGATCTAAAGCAGTTGATTCGCTTCGCCAACGACAATAAAACGTCCCTCATTCCACGCGCCGGAGGTACTTCCCTTGCTGGACAATGTGTAGGAAATGGCATCGTCGTGGACATCTCAAAATATTTCAATCAGATACTAGAATTTAATGCTGAAGAGCAATGGGTGCGCGTGCAACCTGGTGTTGTCCGCGATGAATTGAACGCGTTTCTCAAACCACATGGTTTTTTCTTTTCGCCCATTACCTCCACTGCCAATCGTGCCATGATCGGTGGTATGGTCGGCAATAATTCTTCCGGCACCACTTCTATCGAATATGGGTCTACTCGCGATCATGTGTTGGAGATCAAAGCTTTGCTTTCCGATGCATCTGAATCAACATTTTATGCATTAGACAAAAATAAATTTGAAGAAAAAACACGAAATCGAAATTTAGAAGGAAACTTATATCGTCATATATATAAAGAGCTGAAAGACGATACCCAACGACAGCGCATCTGCGACAATTTTCCCAAAGCGAGCATCCATCGCCGCAACACTGGCTACGCAGTCGATTACTTGATGAATACCGCTCCTTTTAAAGCCACTGAGCTTCATTTTGACTTCTGTAAGTTGCTATGTGGTTCGGAAGGAACTTTGGCACTGACGACAGAAATCAAGCTACACGTCGATCCGCTTCCTGCCCCTCACAATCTGGTAGTCGCCGCTCATTTTGACAGTGTGCATCATAGTATGTTGGCAACTCAAATCGCGATGCAACAGCGACCGAGTGCTTGCGAACTGATGGACAAAATTATCCTTGACTGCACCAAAGACAACATTGAGCAGAGTAAAAATCGATTTTTCGTAGAAGGCGATCCTGAAGCTGTCCTCATGGTCGAATTCAGAGGGCAGACCAAAGCAGAAGCGCAAGAAAAAGCAGACACTTTCATCACTAATTTAAAAACACAAAATCTAGGCTATGCTTTTCCCATCATTTATGGCGAACGCACCAAAGCAGTCTGGCAATTGCGGAGTGCAGGACTAGGTTTGCTCGCCAATATTCCTGGCGACAAGAAGGCGGTAGCCTGCATAGAAGATACGGCAGTCGATATTGACGATTTACCACAATACATTGATGACTTTTCGGAGATGATGGACAGCTTTGGACAGCGTGCCGTTTATTATGCGCATGCTGGAGCTGGAGAGTTGCATTTGCGTCCCATTTTGGACTTGAAAAAGAGTGAAGATCGAGAACAGTTTTATCACATCAGTAAAGCATCGGCAGAGTTGGTCAAAAGCTATAATGGCTCTCTAAGTGGCGAACATGGCGACGGACGAGTGCGAGCTGCTTTTATTCCGCTGATGGTGGGCGATGAAGTGTATGACTTGTTTCGACGCATCAAGTCAACCTGGGATCCGAATAACATTTTCAATCCCGGCAAAATCGTCGATGCCCAACCGATGAATGAGTCTTTACGCTACGAGCCGGAGCAAAGAGATCGGCAATTTGAGACGGCATTTGACTTCTCACAACAAGGCGGCATCCTCCGTGCTGCGGAACAATGCAATGGCTCAGGTGACTGCCGAAAACTGTCTATTTCAGGTGGTACGATGTGCCCCAGCTACAGAGCGACACGCGATGAAAAAGATACGACTCGCGCCCGCGCCAATGCACTTCGAGAAATGATGACGCGAAGTGAAAAAGTGAATCCATTCGATCAAAAAGAGTTGAAAGAAGTGATGGATTTGTGCATTTCCTGCAAAGGCTGCACTTCCGAATGTCCTTCCAATGTAGATGTGTCGAGCCTAAAAGCAGAGTTTTTATATCAGTACCAGAAAGCCAACGGCATCCCACTCCGCTCGCGCGCTTTCGCGAATATTCATCGCTTGAATACACTCGGCGGTCTTGTACCAGGCGTTTACAATTTCTTTTTGCAGCAAAAAATGTTGAGCGGTTTGGCGAAAAAAGTATTAGGTGTCGCGCCGGAACGCAGCTTGCCGAGTATAGCCAGTCGGCGGCTGAGAAGCTGGTTCAAAAAAGATTTTCAGTCAACTATTGAGCCAAACAAAGCAGTCAAAACAATCTATTTGTTTGTCGATGAATTTACAGATTGGAATGATACGGAGATCGGGAAGAAAGCAGTGCTGTTGCTGGATCGTTTGGGTTATGACATCAAAGTACTCGATCATGCGGAAAGTGGACGCGCTGCTATTTCAAAAGGCTTGCTCGACTATGCAAAAAAAGTAGCCAATCAAAATGTCGTTCTTTTCGCCGATGCCATTTCAGCAGAAACACCACTCATCGGCATAGAACCTTCTGCGATTTTGAGTTTTCGAGATGAATATCCAAGATTAGTTGATAAACATCTCCAATCAAAAGCACACTCCATCGCCGATCACACCTTTACTATCGAAGAGTTTTTAGCTAAAGAAATGAACGTCGGCAATATCAACACCAGCTTTTTCCATCAACATAAACGCAAACTCCTATTACACGGACATTGTCATCAAAAAGCGCTCACTAAATTGGAAGATGCTATCCAAGTGCTGTCGCTACCTAAAAACTATCACGTAGAAGTGATTCTGTCGGGTTGCTGTGGGATGGCTGGTTCATTTGGGTATGAAGCAGAACATTATGAGGTGAGTCAGCAGATCGGTGAATTGGTGTTGTTTCCGGCGGTGCGGGCTGCATCAGCGGATACCATTTTGGTGGCGTCGGGGACGAGTTGTCGGCATCAGATTTTGGATGGAACGCAGCGGGAAGCGAAGCATTTTGTAGAAGTGTTGTATGAAGCGTTGGTGGAGAGGTGAAAGCGCGCATTGTTTATTGTTCACTGCACATTGCCTAATCCCTCACCAGCTGCAACTTCATCCGCTTAATGCGATCTTCCAACCGCTCCGAACTCAGTTTTTCTCGAAGACGATCGACTAAGATGGGAAAAGCAAAAGGTGTCGCTTTTCGGGTTTCTTCTAATACAATTCGTTGATTCTGAATGCGTTGTAGTGCAATTCTTAGACGTGCTTCTTGTACTTGAAAGGTCATGACTTCATCGTGAGCTTGCAACAGCAATAAATTGTCAGGTTCATAATCATTGAAAACTTGAAAAAATAACTGAGCGGAAGACTGGAGATGACGATCTCGTTTTTGTCGGCTCGGGTAGCCCTTGAAGACCAGTCCTGCAATACTAGCAATTTCTCGAAAGCGACGTTTGGCTAGTTCTATCGCATTGACGCTGCGCTGTATGTCATCGTATAAATTTTCGGTGGAAAATAGATCTTGTCGCAAGCCTTCTCGAATCGGAATGGGCGTCTCCGATAGCAACTCAAATCCATAATCATTCATGGCGATAGAGAAGGTGATCGGCTCTAGTTTGGATAAGCGGTAGGCGACGATAGAAGCGATGGCTTCATTGGTGTTGCGACCCTCGAAAGGATAGAAGGTTAAATGATAGCCTTCTCGACTCTTAAAAGATTCGATCAATAGCTCATCCGCGCAAGGAATGCGCGACCGACTTGCCTGTATGTCACTCAACGGCTCCAATGCTTGCAGCTCTTCTTCCAAGCTTTCTACTTTCCCGTCCGCTCTAGCTTCGGTGATGTCTTCTATTTTCTGACGCAACTGATGCGACAACTGAGAAGACAACTCCAAACGACCGCCCAACCAAGACGGAATCTTACCTTTTTTCTTTTTGCTACGCCTCACCTGAACGGTCATATCTTTGATGCGTACCAGCTCCAGCGCACGTCCAGCAAACCAAAATACATCTCCCGGCTTCAATTGCCCGGCAAACCACTCCTCGACCGTACCGATATAGCCACCAGTCACAAATTTGACTTGTAATGCACCTTCTCCAACTATCGTCCCGATGGACAAACGATGCCGCAAAGCCACTTTTCGGCTCGTTACTTTGTATATACCTTCTTCCTCGACCACTTTATGATGATCTTCATATCTACCAAGTGACGGACCACCGGTCGTGATGAATTGCAAACACCAATTCCACTCTTCGCGAGTGACGCTACTAAAAGAATACGTTTTGGTGATTTCATCATAGATGTTTTGCTCTTTGAAGCCATCTGACACTGCCAGCGTCACCAAATATTGCACCAATACATCAAAAGATCGAATATATGGAACTCGCTGCTCCACTTCTCCAGCAACAGCAGCCGCTCGTAAGGCAGCACTTTCTACTAGCTCCAGCGTATGAGTCGGCACAAAATAAATGCAACTGACTGCGCCGGGGCGATGTCCACTTCTTCCTGCACGTTGCAGAAAGCGAGCGATTCCTTTTGGACTCCCGATTTGTACGACATTCTCTACGGGACGAAAATTGACACCCAAATCCAAACTCGAAGTACAGACAACCGCCTTGAGCGTACCTTCGTGTAGCGCATCTTCCACCCAGTCGCGCGTCTCTCGGCTGATGCTGCCATGATGCATCGCGATCTGTCCAGATAAGTCGGGTTCGAGTTCGAGGAGATGCTGATACCACAGTTCGCAGCGGGCGCGGGTATTGGTGAAGATCAAAGTACTTTTACTGCCATAGATGATAGGTACGACAGCTTTGACCATCGTGAGTCCGATATGACCAGCCCAAGGAAAGGTTTCGATCTCTTCGGGCAGTAGTGTTTTGATCTCTATCTTTTTATCAATGTTAGCTCTAATCAATTCATAATCAGTGCTTTTGATACTTGTGCCGAGCAAGACATCCACCGCTTCCTGCATATTGCCGATGGTCGCTGAAATCCCCCAAATTTTGAGTGCAGGCAGGAAGCCACGTAAGCGTGAAATCGCCAATTCCATCTGTACGCCGCGCTTCGTCCCGATCAATTCATGCCACTCATCAACGACGACGGTTTTGAGTGATTTGAAGTAATTGCCATACTTTTTGGTCGCCAATAATAGTTGCAAACTTTCAGGTGTAGTGATAAGGATTTGAGGTGCATTTTTGAGCTGTTTTTTTCGCTCACTTGGTTTGGTATCACCAGAACGAATGCCCACTTGCCAGTCCAGACCTAAAGCTGTGGCAGCACGTTGAGCAGATTGTTGAATTTCGCGAGTCAGTGCTCGGATGGGTGTTATCCAAATCGCCTGAATGCCTTTAGCGGGTTTCTTTTGCGCCAAAGCTTCCAATAGAATAGGAATGAGTAGCGAATAGGTTTTTCCGCTCCCCGTAGGTGCATTGACGACTCCACTTTTACCGGACAGGTAGGCATCCCAAGTCGTTTGTTGAAATGGAAAAACCGTCCAATTTTGCTGTTGAAACCAAATCTCTGCCGGAGCTGTCGAAACGTTTTGCATGATTAGGATAACGAGGAAAGAGGAGATAGGTTTGGAATGAATAGACGGGTAGTGTTGAAAGTTTTAGAGCTCTCTCATATCAAAATTGATAAGTTCCACGCCATTGACTAGCTTCCGATTTTCTTGAGTGACGACAAATCCATTGCGTTCAAAAAAAGGACGAGCCGTTCTGCTAGCGTGAGTACTCAATTTATAGTGCTCCAAATGATTGGCTTGCTGTCGAATGGCGTTGAGCAATTGAGTAGCGATGCCTTTCCTGACGAATTGTGGATGGACGTACAGTAGATTGAGATAATGACTATTGGTAAGGGAAGCAAAACCGATTAACTGATCGCCTTGATGCGCCAATATAAAATAGTCGTTTTCGATGAAGCTTAGCCAGCGATTTTCGTCTTTAATAGATGCTGTCCAAACCTTGATTTGTGCTTCGGTATAGTCGTTTTGGCAAAGTACTCGAATGCTGTTGACAAATAGATCTTGGATGGCAGGAAGGTCGGTGGGTTGGGCAGTTCGTAGTAGATAGTTGATGACTAAGAAAGATTTAATGAAGCTGAAAAACAGTCAATATTATCAACTAAGAGTATGTCTAAATTTTTATCGTTCTGATAACCAATATCTTACGAACTTAGCCTTGAAAAAATGAGTTCATTTAGCTCGCTAAACTCACTAATTTTTTCTTCCCTAGAACCGCAAACTATTGATAATCAGTTAAATCCAATTTTAGACATACCCTAAAAATTCAGCTTCACTGATAGTGTATTTACTCCTGATCGCGCCGAATTTCATCTAGCAATCGCTCTGTATCTTGGAGCAATTCTTCCATTTCTGCATTGATGTCGTCTTTTTCTGCATTGGTGAGTTCGTCTTCGTTTTTGCGATGCACTTCATCCTCTAGATCTCGTCGTTTGCGGTCGAGTCGCTCTAGTCGGTCTTGTACACCTGGATCGAGTCGCTCTACGCCATCGCGTATTTTATTGAACAATCCGCCCATTTTGTCGAGGGCATCATCGTACTTGCCTTCGTCTAGTTTTGCTTTTTCAGATTGCAACAAATTCTTGACGGCGACACCAACCTCTTTGAACTCACCGACGATGCGTTTGCTTTGTTCTCGCTCCTCTTCTGTGCCGTAGAAAAAGTTGTAGATCAAAATTCCGGCGACAAGCACTAGGATGACTTTTATGGCTGTTCGTATCATGTTTTATCTTGCGTTTGATTTTTGATACTATAAAAATAAGCAAATCGTGCAGATGTCACAAAGCGTTTTAGATCAGTCTCATCAAAGAATAGACGAATAACCCATATCAAAGTTCATTCAATGCCACTGCCAGCCAATCCATTCTTTCTTCCAGCCAATCGGCTACAAAATCGACCTCATCTTTGTAAGATTCCAGAACGACAGGATTAGGCCATACATATATACCTATGGTCTGCCAGCGATCGTCATTGGCTTGCTGTGCTAGGTTGAGTTGTTTGGCTTGAGCATATAAATAGCTCACCAGATTTGCCTTATTTTTATAGTAATATTGATAACGCTCTTTTACTTTTTCCACAAAAGCAGGATCTTCAAACAATCGCTCCATCCAAGGCGAATCTTTAATCCAAAAACCTTCTACATATCGACTATCCGCATAGTCTACATTCCCAAACGCCAGATCAAAATCCCAGATCGGACCCATTTTGAGTTTACCACCGCGCTCGTGATGTAAAAAGACACTGGTGTAAAATCGGCTATCTACATTTTTGGTAATTTCATGAATCAGATACCAATCGACAAAAGACTCGACGTCCAGATATTTCGCATAGCCGTTATTGGCGTCTTTAAAATTAGTCCCATATATGGCTGTCTCTACTTCTTGCAGATAGTTTTGGATGTAGTCGTAATCCCGATCATCAAATTCGATATTGGGCTCTTTGACATTGAACAATAAACGATCTGTTTCTACATAGACATCATCTTCATCCAATCTTCCCGGCTGATCTGCTTCCAACAAAAATCCATCATCACTTAGTGACAATCTATTTTTAGTCACCTCTACTTTTTGGGTCAATAGGTAAGTCCCCACATATTCATTGTTCAAAAATAGTTCTATGGGTTCATCATTGGGCGTCCATACCAGATCGCTCATCTGCCCCAATTGAAAGGCGAGCGTATTGCGTAGCATGGTTTTGTCCGAATAGTTAGTCAGCAAAATCCATCTTCTGTCTTCGGGTTGGTCAAGTACACTCGTCTTATCCTCAAATCTGATCTGATAAGGCTTTTTTGGAAACGACCAAGTCGAATTGCCGCGTCCTCGAATGCGGACATCTTGTTGCTCCAGATCAGAAAACTGCAGACCACCATACATACGAACAGTCGCGTCCTTATATTCATCACGAGAGACGACGGGCGTATTGTCATTTGTGTTCAGGTACATGATGGGCAAGCTCGTAAAATAGGTGACGGTAACGTGATAAATTTTTTGGTCATTGTTTTGAGCGACTACTTTGTACTGAAAGGGTTTGCTAAAATCGACCGCTGTTTTGCCGCTGTTTTGTTGTTTATTTTTAATAAAAAGCTCTGCTTTCTTTTCCACCTCAAAATCTACAATTAGATTCTTCAGGTTTACATCTAGTGGCAAGTGACCGACGATAGAATCATCACGTATTTCAAGTATCAAATCTTCTTCCAGTCCATCATTCTTTTCGGCTGATATGACCATTTTGTCGATGGATGTATTGCCATTCAGATTGGCTAAATCTCGCTCACAAGATAACCATCCGGTACAAGCGATGACGGACAGCAGCAGAAAAGGGGAAGAGTTAAATCTGCTTTCTCGTCGTTTTATTTTTATGTTCATTTTATTATCGTTTTCTCTTGGACTAACGATTTGTTAGCGTGATTTATCATGCACTGTCAAGCCAATCTAATTTCTGGTACAAATATACGATTGACATTTAAGGAAGTTTTATGAGCACGTGATTCAGATGATAGGCTCATCGTGTCTATTTATACCGCAGCACACGCGCTTTCAACCTCAAGCAGCGACTACAGTCTGGATCAAAAGACAACTCCAATGGATCGAATAAGATCGCATCCGCACCGACGGATTTGGCACGAAAAATAAAGCCTTGTTTCATTTCATCCAGCTCGAAGCGAGTCGTTTCTACATTGGTCAGTGAGCCAATGGCGATAAATTCTCTCTGGATCGCAAATTCATCAAAATAAAGATCAATGGACTCCGTACTTGGATGTTTTTCTCCCAAATAGTAGATGAATTGTTGAATGGGTTTGCTACCAGGTGGCACAGATGAAACAGTTGGATAGCAAGCGGTGAGCATCAAGGTGGCGAAAAAGGTAAAAATCGTAGATCGAATCATAGTATGTCGTTTTACTTCAAACTAATGGAAATGGGTACGCAGCACAACTTTCTACTTCAATTTAACGCGAATGTATGGAGTGTGAAAGTGTTAATCAGCAATGTTAAACTGTTAAACTGTTAAAATAAAATCTTCACCTACGCACCCAACCCAGCCGATCTCCTCTACTTTCGATCAAATAAAAATCACTCGTCTGCGCCAAAATAGCAGCAGC
>JBCDHX010000170.1:0-11746 GCA_038749535.1 Bacteroidota bacterium | reverse complement strand
CTGCGTTCGGAAGGCTCGATTGATTATTTGAATACGCAAGGGTTGAACTGGATTACAGCGACTTTGCGCGAAGACGGTTCATTTGCCGCCGATGAAAACAACCGCCGTCAAAGCCTCAATTACAACCTATACGGCACGTACAATCGCACCTTTGGCATCCACAATTTCAGTGCGATCATCGGTACAGAATCGCAGCGCATTAATCAGTACAATCGCCTGATGGAAGGGCAAAATTTGACTGGAACGTATCAAGAATTGGGAAGTCCACAAGACTTGATTACGATGCGTGCTGGACTTGCCAATGAGCAATATTTACGTGCCTATTTCGGTCGCGCCGATTATAAATTAATGGATCGTTACTTGGTCGGTTTCAGCTTCCGTCGCGATGGTTCTTCTAAGTTCAATGAAGCGTTTCGTTGGGGCTTATTTCCAGCCGTTTCCTTGGGTTGGATCATTTCAGACGAACCTATTTTTGCCAATAACGAGACGTTTAGCTTGCTCAAATTGCGCGGCAGCTATGGACAA
This sequence comes from Bacteroidota bacterium, assembly GCA_038749535.1. GTDB lineage: Bacteria > Bacteroidota > Bacteroidia > Chitinophagales > Saprospiraceae > JAAUTG01. Next base: position 11,221 of record JBCDHX010000170.1, on the reverse strand, counting down.
ACAGGTAACAATAATATTCCTTCCAATCGCTTCGTCACGACCTACACCAATCGCGCCAATTGGCGGTACGGGCCAGCCGATTTCATTCAGCAAGGAACGCGCATCACCAATATCGGTGTGCCTTCTTTGACTTGGGAAACGACGAGCAGTTATGATGTTGGTTTGGATTATGGTTTGTTGGAAGGTCGAATTGCAGGCTCGTTGGCGTACTACTTTCAAGACGTGAGCGATTTGTTATTGGCGTCGCCTTTGGCAGCGTCGGCAGGTTTGGAAGGCAACCGAATTTGGGGAAATGTGGGCGATATGCAAAACTATGGTTTGGAATTTGATGTCAATGCCACCAATATCAACAAAGGCAAATTCAAATGGACGACCGATTTCAATATTTCCACCAATCACAATCGTGTCGTTCGCTTGACTTCTGATTTGGATCGTTCAGGTCGCGGACTCATCAGCGGCAATCGTGTTTCGCGCACTAGCGGACGTTTGTGGACGTACTACATGGCAGAAGATGCTGGCGTCGATCCAGAGCGTGGCGTGAATACGATTTGGGAAATAGATTTGGATCGATTCGAGCAAACAGGTGAAACCGTCAAAACGGGCAGACGCATTCCTGCGACGCTAAATAACTTGCTCAACCACCGCATCGTCCACGAAGATAAAAGTTCCATTCCAACCTATTTTGGTGGCTTGAACAACACGTTCAGTTACGGTGCTTTTGACTTGTCTGTATTTTTTAGTTTTAGCGGCGGCAATTATATTTATGACTACGATGAGCAGCGCACGACGGAGGTTCAATTTGGCAATGTCGTGCTACGTGAAGACCTTATCGGCAACACCTGGACGCCTGATAATCGAGATGCCAAATATCCAGAATTGCGTTGGCAAGGCGCTTACGATTGGTCGTGGGATCCTGATGTCGAAAACGCAGAATCGCCGACAGGCAAAGGCAATTGGATACAAAGCACTGGCAACTATAAAAACGAATCTGCCAATTGGACAAAATATCTCTATCGCGGTGATTTCATCCGTTTGCGCACGCTACAAGTTGGTTATCAATTGCCACGAACTGCCGGCGAACGTTTGAAAATTCAAGGCGCACGTATCTTTCTAAGCGGTACGAATTTGTGGACTTGGACAGCGGAGTATGAAGGTTGGGATCCTGAATCTGGGGGCGCAGTGTTACCTCAGTTGCGGACTTTTAATGCAGGTTTTTCTGTTCAGCTTTAGTGGTTGTGCTTGGGCATGGTGAGGGGCTTGATTTTTGTACTTTATGCTGTAATCTGTTTTAATTACGAATGTCAAATTACGAATTACGGAGTTCAGCGAGTACTGAAGTTCTGTGATAATGCTTGATTTTTTAGTTATCGAAAAAGCTGAAATTAAGCTCAAGTGTTGAACTGATGTCCTATAATTTTTAGTGGAAAAAGGGACGAAAAGCCGTTAAAAACAGATCGTTGTATGAGCCAAATCGAAACTAAACTTGAAAATAAAAAATCAGTAACCGCTGAATGTTGCTAGAAAATAGGTCTTCAAGGCGAGTTTCGAGATGTTTAAGCTTTTTGTTCTTTTTGGAGCGTTAAGAAAATTATCAAGACATGATTTTTTCGTTCTTTTTGATCGCAAAAAGGACAAGAAAACACAGTAATCCACTGAAAACCAAGATATCCTGATTAGCCAATATAAAAATGAAAGAAATGAAAAAACACCTCTTATTCACTTTAGTCGCAATAGTGTTACTAACCACATCTTGCAACGACGACGAATTCTTCGAACTCAACAACCCACCAGAATTCCCATGGCTCAACATGGACGAACTCGAACGTGGTGTAGTCGCTCCCTACAACATTGCGCTCTCCAGTTCTTGGGGCAACTTCATGGGCAATGATCGCTTGCTCTTCGATTGTATGTCCGATGCAGTTTACTTGCTGCCCAATACATCTGCGGACATTCCTTTTGAAGAAATGTACTTTCGCTTGGTCGATGTGGAAACGAGTAGAACGAACAGTGGTTTTCGCGACGGTTACAAATGCATTACCCATGCCAATGCAGTCTTAGACTTTTTAGAAGAAACCAGCTATGAACCCTACGGCAAACCTTCCGAAACCGACCGCCAAAACCTAGATCGTATTCAAGGTGAAATGCAGTTTATGCGGGCGTTTGCCTATTTTCATTTAGCGATGCGCCATGCGCCAATGGTCGGAGCATCTAACTTTGGCAATGAAAATATTTTGCCGTTGCGTTTGACCACACCACGCTCCGCAGTACAAGCTAATGAAGCTGAATATGTCTCTACCGACCGCATTTTCGAGCAAATTGTGCGTGATTTGGAAGTGGCAGTGGAGAAATTACCGTTGAGTTATGAAAGTGGTATTCATCATCCGTCTTATGGATTTGGTCGCGCCAACCGCTATGTGGCAGCGGCGTTGTTGGGTCGCGTTCATTTTTATTTGGGCAACTACGATGAAGCAGAACAGCAATTGGATTTTGTCATTTCAGGTCCATTCAATCTATCTGAACTACCCATCGAAGCCTTCAATAAAGACATGGCAGCACAAGGCAGTGAAGTCATCTGGTCATCCAGTAATTACGACCGAAATGTGGTGACCACCAATAAAACCTTGACGAGCATGAATTACAGCGATTATCGTGCTGAAAACGGTGGACGTGGCGATTTTCACAAACGTTGTACTTGGAACCAATTTCCGATGAGTCACACCAGTTTGCAAGCCATCGGCTGGATGGATGACAATTTAGAAGAAACCGAAGCTGCTCGTGCAGACCTCCGCTATCAGCAACTTTTTTGGCGATTAGAAGGCAACAATGGCGAATTGACTGCCGACCCAACCATCTACGAAACGCAATATGTCCACATCAAAGAACCGATGGTTTGGGGCGATAAATATTACCGAGGTACAGAAGGCGAGTTTACCAACGTGCCGCTCATTCGACTACCCGAAATGCTATTGACCCGCGCTATTCTCCGTTTCAACAAAGGCGATCAAGCTGGCGCACTCAACGACCTCAATCAAGTCCGCGAACACGCAGGATTAGAGCCACTAACCGAAATCACCGCCGAAGCCATCCATCAAGAACGATTGAAGGAAATGGCTTTTGAAGGCGACCGCTTATTTTATCTGAAAGCATTACAATTGCCGATTCCATCTGGTATGCGCGATGTGCCAGCAATTTCGCATCCATATGAAGGATTGTATTGGACGTTGCCGCAGGCGGAGTTGGATTTTAAAGGAGGGTAAAAGCGGTTAGCTTTTAGCCGTTAGCTATGAGCTTGTTCAGCAGTTATCTGCTTAGGTTCAGCTTTTTAGTCATGAATTACATCTACTTCGATGTTTGCTGAAATTTTGCTCAAGTGTTGACTGATGTCCTATAATTTTTAGTGGAAAAAGGGACGAAAAGCTGTTAAAAACAGATCGTTGTATGAGCCAAGTTGAGACCAAACCTGAAAGGCAGATTATCAGTAACTATTGTATCTTACTTGAAAATAGATGTTTAGGGCGAGTTTCGAGATGTTTAGGCTTTTTGTTCCATTTGGAGCGTTAAGAAAATTATCCAGACATGATTTTTTCGTTCTTTTTGATCGCAAAAAGGACAAGAAATACAATCGTTTACCAAAATTATATTTCTCCCATTCAACCAATCAAAACAAAACAATGAGAACACATATCCAATATCTAGTGCTTATCTTGCTCGTCGCTTCGCTCCTCATTTCCTGCCAACCCGACGAAGACATCGCCATCCCAATAATGGAAATCACCGCCACCGTCAATCCAGTGAGCGCATTCGGTGCAAAAGACGGCAGCATTGATGTGAGTGTGAGTGGCGGAACTGCACCTTACATTTATACCTGGAATACAGGCGAAAAAGCAGAAGATTTGACTGGCATCGCAGCTGGTGAATATATGCTTCGAGTATTGGATAGCAATTCGGGAGTTGTGGAGCGGACATTTGTATTGGCACAGCCACAAGCGACACCTTTGGATTTGAGTTTTCAAACGACGGATGTCAATAACTTTGGTGGAAACGATGGAAGCGTAAGCGTTGAAGTAAGGGGCGGAACAGCACCTTACACCTATCTTTGGAGCAATGGCGAAACGACTCCTCAAATCGAAAATCTCAATAGCCAACAATACAAAGTGACCGTCACCGACGGCGGCGATCCTGTTATCGTGACCATTGATTCCATCTTTATCGGGCAGCCGGATTTCATGTGTGGTCGAGATAGTATTACAGATGTAAATGGTAATAAATATGCCACTATTCAGCTTGGCGGACAGTGCTGGACAGCGAGTAATTTGCGGACGCAGAATCAACCTAAAAATCCAGAATTAACGGTCGATGGTGTGTTGTGTGATGGATTGAATTGCAACAATACATTAGGCGCACATTATACTTGGATGGCTGCGACTTTGGAACAAGAAGCAGACGAAAACGGCAATATTCAAGGCGTTTGTCCTTGCGAATGGCACTTACCGACGGTCGCGGAATGGACAGCGCTCAATACCTACCTCAGCGGAAATGGCAATGGTGGCGATGGCATGAATGTACCGAATAAACTGCGGGGTGCGAATAGTTCTTCGGGCTTTGATGTATTGTATGCTGGCAATTGGGGCTATCCATTGTTTGATGGTGAGTTGGCGGCGTTCTGGACGGCAACTGCTCTGAATGAACGACAAGCGACTTATCGAATGGTGAATACGTTTCCGCTATTAGCGCAGGGGAATGCGGAGAAGACGTTGGGTTTGAGTGTGCGGTGTGTAAAAGATTAGTAGGGCGTATATATTGAAACACCTAAGAACATTGAAGGCACTTAAGGATTTGATAGCCAACATATCTGGCGGTCACTACTTCTTGCTTTTTTAAGCATCTTCATTTATCTTTTACACCAATTCATCACTATGAAAATATGTTCTGCTTTCTCGGTTTTACTATATTTATTTTTTATCTCTTCCACCCTCTTCGCCCAAGAAAAATACGGCATCCAACCCACCAAAAATCCAATCGAAGGTAGCCCCATAGAAATCCTCCAACAAGTCGCCGACCGCATCATTTTCGTCACGCCTTTTGAATACAATTTGATCGTTCCGAAAGCGAAAACAGAGTTCAACTACGTCAAGTACATTGACTTTGGACGCACCTTTGGCGCAGATCGAGAAGGGGTGGCGTATGCGATTTCAGTCATTGAAAGTACAACTGATACATTGACCAATTTCGATGTTAGTCACAACGATGGATTACAAATTTTCATCAATGGCGAGAAGGTATTTGAGCAGGATGGCGATGAAGCAATGGAAATCGCTTATAACGAGCGTACCATCGACATGACACATCAATTTTTAGCGCAATTGAAAAAAGGGAGCAATACCATTCTCATTAAATCACGCAACTCTGGCAAACACGATAAATGGCAAGTTTTCTTGCAGCCAACAGGCGCATTGAGTTGGCAAAGTCCGATTAAGCATTTGAAACTAGATGTGACGAAACTACCGTATGTTGATGAAAGCATAGGCGAATTGAGTAACTTTTTGGTGATGGGCTTACTGCCGTTGCAAAAAGCAGGTTTGGAGCATATCTATGATGTCGAGAAAGCTGATTTTCGTTCTGCTACACTCTATCAGATCGATGGAAAACCTTATGCTTGGTCGCTCCCAAAAATAGAATTGCATGGCGATGTGATTGGGAATCACCCAGTTTGGGGAACGTATTACAATTACAACTATCACACGGCTGGTGTGGCTTGGGGATTTGCAGCTTTGGCAGAGAGGACTGGCGATCAAAAATACAACGAATACGCGCGTCGCTATTGCGATTTTATGTTGGATAATTATGACTTCATGGAGTATATCGTAGAAGATTTGACTGGCTTGCAATCGGCGAATCATCAACAAATCAATAAGCCACTTTTAGACTTCACCGCTGCACCTGCTTTGCCATTTATTTATCGGTTGCGAAAAGGATATGAGTTTAATCAACCCAAAGCTGCACGCGATTTTGTCGAAAGTGTTCAAACTTATCTACAAGACGTACAAGTGCGCTCAGATGATGGTACATTCACACGTTTGACACCTAAAAAATACACAACATGGACAGATGATATGTATATGGGGATTCCATTTTTATTGCAATCGGCATTATTAGAAAATGATCCGAAAAAGCGACAAGCGTGGTTTGATGATGCCGCTCAAAATGTGTTAGGTTTTTACAAGCGTACTTTCGATGAAAAAGCAGGTTTATTCAAGCATGGCAGCTATTCTGAGCAACCTGATGTTCCGATTCAGCATTGGACGCGAGCGCAAGGCTGGGCGACTTTTGCGATGGCAGAAGTTTTGACGTACTTACCGAAGTCGTATCCACTTTATTCGGAAGTTCAAACCAAATTTGAAGCGCATCTCGCCCGATGCATCGAATTTCAAGATGCGGAAACTGGTCTTTTTCACAATATCATTGACAACAGTGATACCAAGCTAGAAACTTCTGGTACGGCTCTGGTTATGTATGGCTTGGCAAAAGGTGTGAATGAGGGTTGGCTTAGCGATGCTAAATTTGAAACAGCTGCTAAATCCGCTTGGAAAGGCTTGAAAAGTCAAATTGAAAGCGATGGTACAGTTCACAATATTATCATGGGAACTGGACTGAGTGAAACGGTCGAGTACTACGAATCACGTCCGTTTGTGGACAATGATTCTCATGGGTTGATTGGGTTGTTTTTTGGGGCGTTGGAGATGGAGAAATTATTACACTAAAGCATCGGATGTTTTTTCAAGCTGAAATCGACAGACAAATCATGGTTTTGTCCTTTTTTGTTTGACCAAAAAAGAACGAAAAAAGTCAAGACCTGGATTTATTTCTTAACGCTCCAAAAGCACCCGAAATCCTAAACATCTCGAAACTCGCCCCGAAAATTAATTTTCAAACAAAAATTCATAGTTGCTGAATCTTAACTTTTCATATCTATTTTCAGCTAGGCTCATACAACGATCTGTTTTCAACGGATTTCAGGCACTTTTTCCACTAAAATAAATAAGGTCGGAATGAGATACGCTTAACAATCAAGATAAAATGAACCAACCAACTCGCTACCTTCTCCTGCTACTAGCCTTCTGTCTTTCCCGAACTATCCTTGCCCAAAACCTCCCCATCGAAGGCACTCAACTCCGTGAAGGCGAAGATCCTTATTTGACAAAACTATATTGGCAACTCAACGACAGTCCGATGCAGCAAAAGCTTCGTAGCATCAAGCCGTTTCCAGTAGGCGTAGTCTATTATCAGCAACGTGGTCATAGCTTGAAAGACATTCAAAAAGAGTTTCAGACCATTAAAGACTTAGGATTTACGGCGTTGAAACAAATACAGTTGGTCGCGCCTGATAATCCTACCGATTTTGAAGAAACGGTTTTCCGAACAGCTGTCGAAACTGGATTGTCGCCTTGGTATTATGGCAAAGGTGGCTGGGCGAATATTGATGAACAACTTTTGCAAAGACTGAAAATAGATATTGCTTTTTCAGAAGAAAATATGCCCGAAATTCAGCAACATCCAAAGATGATGGCACATCAAAATGAAGTCTGGCGACAGCGCATCACTCGGATGAAAAATAAGCCCCCAAAACCAAAAGGTATGGGCGAACCTGGGCGCAACAATCCTTGGTTGCCAGAACGCTTGTTGCCGCCTTTTGCCAATTGGTTGGAAACGACTTATGGCGATTTGGAGACGCTGAAAGATGCTTGGAATTGTGGCTTTACGGGCAAGTGTACCTTCTCCTCCTTTAAAGAAGCGGCACAGCTTATGGAAGGCGAAGATTTCGACCAATACGGCAATGGAACCGGCAAATTGCGACATGATTTTCGTCGCTATCGAGATGCCATGAAATTTCAATCGGAACTCATCGTCGATAACTATCAGCAAACCATGGATTTGTACTACAGATGGGATGCCGACGAACCCGAACGTACTGGCGGACATCAGCTCTTCGAGAATCAAGCGATGAATACCTGGGATTTGGAAGCCCAAGCGCAGACGGCGCGAATTGGCGGTTCTTTTTACTCTTCCATTCATTTGACGCACCACTTTTTTCTGACCGACAATGAAATCATTTTGCCCGTTTATTGGCAAGCGCGAACGGTCGCCGATATGTTCAAAGGTGGTTGGGCAGCGACTTGGGAATCGACTGGCGGACCGACGCAATGGAGCGGACATCAAGGCTATACCGTCGATGGCAATACGATGTCACAGTTGGCGGTGGCGTATTTGGCAGCAGGTTTGAAAGGCATCGGATTGTGGATGTGGAACTCGCGGGGCGAGGGCTGGGAAGTTGGCGAATATGCCCTCACAGATATTCAAGGCGAACCTTCCGACCGCGCTGTCGTGATGGGTAATTTCTCCAAAAAACTACAAGAACACCGCTTTGAACTCTGGGAAGCGATGGACGAACCAACGGTCGGTATTTTATATAGTTGGGAGAACGAGGCGATGTTGGGGCGACTGTCTTTGGGACAATACGATCTAAATACGCCAGTCTATAAAACCAATCGAGATCGTGAATTTCGGCAGTTTCATACCGAAGCGCGGTTGGGTATTTCGAGAGCTCTGACCAGTCATCATATTCCTTTCGAGTATGTGACAGAGCGCGATTTGGATGCAGGTTTGGCGCAGCGTTATCCGATCATTTATTTGCCTTACGTCTTGACGCTCAAACAAAAACATATCAGCATTTTGAAAAACTATGTTGCCGAAGGTGGTCGCTTAGTCGCTGACTTCCCGGTGTTGATGTTGGATGAATATGGGCGACTGAATAAGTATTTGGAAGCCGATGATTTGACAGAATTGTTTGGCTTGCAAGTCGCCGATTATTACCATTCTTTCAATCGACCGACCATTCTAAAAGGCGATACCTTGGACACACAATACGGAATCTTCAAACTCAAAGATGCAACCGCCATCGAGACCTTTGAAAATGGTTTGCCTGCCATCCTCACCCATCAATACGGCAAAGGTGAAGTCCTCCTCTTCAATTTTGAAGCCAGCAGAATGACTTATGCACCCAATAATGATGCCATGGAACGCCTACTCACTTATCACACGCTCGGCGATATTCGTCCAGCCTACGAAGTCAAAAACGCCAATCACGGCGTCGTGATGTGTCGCGCCGCACCCGAAGCCGACCATTATTTTATCATCAATGATGGTGCTGCCGAGACGATTCAGATTCAGTCGGATGTGATTGATTATGGTCGGGCGGTGAATGTTTACACGGATGAGGTATTGAAGAAGACGGCGAATGGGTTTGAGGTGGAGGTGGCTGAGCGGATGGGGGTTTGGGTTAGGGTCGATAAAGAGTAAAGTCTCGTCCCGAAAAGGCTTTAGAATTAACAGAGCAATTCGTATAGTAAGAAAGCATATAGATGCGAGAATAGAAGAGTAGTAAATATTTTGTTACTCTATTAATCGTAGCCATGTAAAGTATTCAAATTAGAAGCATGAGCAATAATAGTCATTTGAACTAAGGTTTTTTATGACTCGTTCTTATTTCATGACTTCATGGAGTGAGTGAATAATCTGTTTTGAATAGAGAATATCAAGTGTTCTGTATACTATTCAATCAGGTGGAATCACGATAAAAACAAATTGAACAACTGCCGATTATGACTATAGACCAATTACTACTCAGCATTGCACTTGTACTGTATTTGACTGTCAATGGAACTGCTCAGTTCACTGCTGAACGATTGATTTCGGAAGACGACAAACAAGAGATCTATGACCTCGATTTCGTGGATATTGATGGCGATGGCGACGTAGATGTATTCGCGGCATTTACCAATACGAATGTATTGGCATGGTTAGAAAATAGAGGAGGTATATTTACTGACCCAATTATTATTTCTGATACAGAAGATAATGTAAGTGTTGTAAGTCACTTTGACATAGATGGGGATGGCGACTTGGATATTTTGGTAGGCTATTTAGCTGATCTTCCACTGAGTTGGTTTGAGTATGATTCATCTAGCAAAACCTTTACCAAACGCAGCTTAGCTACAGCAGCAGAGCAACTTCTTCAACTAGAAGTCGCTGACTTGGATGCTGATAACTTGATGGATATTGTAGTCTATAATTTTATTGATAATGAAATTGCTTGGTATGAGCAGGAAACAGAGGGTCGTTTTACTCGAAAAGTCATCTTTGAGAACGCGACTTCAAATTTCATACTGATAGATATAGAAAATGATGGTGATATTGATATCGTTCGTGTTCAAGATCATGAATTGTGGTGGCACGAAAATACGGGAGACAGCCGTTTTGCTGAAGGGCGCGTTTTACTGACTGAAAGTTCTGAACAGCTGAATATTGAAGATGTAAAAGCCATAGATTATGACGGCGATGGCGATACCGATTTGGTATATGCTGTGTCGGATTATTCATTCGACCCCAATCGGGTGGCTTGGATAGAAAATACAGGGGTAGTACCTAATTCTTCTCAAGTATTAGTAACTGTAGAAAGTGTCATAGGAGGTTTACTCGTAGCTGACCACGATAATGACGGCGATTTTGATTTGGCTGTACTACCTAGAAATTCAGGGGATGTATTTTGGTATGAAAATGTAGGAACGACCTATCGAAGTCGGAGAGTACTCCGACCGAGTGAGTCGACTGTCCGGGACATTTTCTCCGCCGATCTCAATCAGGATGGCTATGCCGATATTATAAGCATTAGTTGGGCGGATGAGCGCATTGCTGCGATGATGGGTTCAGCTACTAATGACTTTGAAATGGATATTCTCTTTCTACCTATTCGAGCCGTTTCTATCTCTAGTACACGTTCTGCTGACTTAGATGCGGATGGTGATGTAGATCTGCTATTTTCCTCTGCTGAAGATGGGCGCGTTTCTTGGCTTGAGAACGACGGCGATGGCAACTTTCTTCAACAGCATAATTTAACTTTTGGTCTGCCACAAGCACGCAGTGTGAATTATGCAGACTTTGACAACGATGGTGATTTAGATATTATCGCTTCCAGAGGTAGAGGTGGTCGTATCTTGAGATTTATAAATGACGGGGAAGGTAGCTTTTCCACTGCTACGTCCATTTATAAGGGCGAACGCGTCGCAAATGAACTATTCTGTATTGATGTAGATGAAGATGGTTTTGTGGATATTCTTGCAGGTGGAGAAGGCTATTTGTATTGGTTCAAGAACAACAATGGAAT
>JBCDHX010000169.1:0-11763 GCA_038749535.1 Bacteroidota bacterium | reverse complement strand
CAAGATTAGTACGAAAAACGCTCTCTTTCTCTAAATCGCTAGATAATCATATTGGTGCTTTGAAGTATTTTTTTGCCCATTACAATTTAGAGCAGCAGAAGCTCTGGGATAGATATCATGGTGCGCATTTGTGACACTACCGAATAATTTACCGTCGTAGAGTCTGGGAGAGTGGGGCATAGGTATGTTTGGAATGACGATTTCATTGCTGTCTACATCCATCACCACGCCATCTTTGACGATATTGTCCCGCCAGCTTTGCATACTATTGCCTGTGCCTAGCGCGGTCACATATTTAGGTTGACCATCTTGCATGGCTAGTCCATTCAAGTGACAGCGATCTTCGGACGCCAAATCCGTGATGAAATGAGGTTGCCATTTGGGCGTGAAGCTAAATTCTTCATCAATCAAACATAGACAAGAAAAAGAAGTATTGACGCCCCAAAGTCCATCCACGCCCCAGTCGATATCATGTATATCTACGCCGCCTGTATAGTAAGTTGCTCTTGGCATAAACATCGCATCATATTTGCTGGGACTTTTGGGGTAGCTAGGTGCCATCCGCGCATCGTTTTTCAGGACGATGAGTTCGCTTTTGGTGGCGACGGCTAGTTTGTTGTTGTGCAATGCCAGTCCCATCGCTTTGACAAATGTTCGTGGTAGTTGTACGAGTTCGTTTTCATCTTTTGCGCTGATAAAAACCAGTTTTCCAGCCTGATAAGTGGTCAGTGCAATGGTGCAGTTGAGTTGTAGGAGGAGTTCAGGTAGGTTGGGCGAAAACTGGCAGCTAAAAGGAGCAGGCGGTGTGCTTGAGCGCATGGAAAAGAAAGATTTGGATGTAAGAAATGGTCGAGAGCGAATATAGATATTGTAGTGGAAATAGTAGGTTTGTGGTTAAGAAATATTCAGACTACTTAACTTAATTATGCGAACCTATCTACTCATCGGTGGCAATCTCGGCAATCGAGAACAACAACTCCAAATTGCGCGCCAATGGATCGAGCAAAAAGTGGGGCAAATAGTACAACGATCAAGCGTTTACGAAACAGCCGCCTGGGGCATTACCGATCAGCCGGATTTTTTGAATCAAGTGATATTGGTAGAGACGGAATTGTCGCCCATAGAATTGCTGGACGCCGTCCAATGGATAGAACTAGAAATGGGGCGGGTACGGCTGCGACATTGGGGAGAGCGGATTATGGATATTGATATTTTGTTTTATGACGACCAAATTATTGACGAACCGCGCCTGCAAGTGCCACATCCCGGCATTCCTGATCGCAACTTCGTTTTAGCACCACTCAGAGAAATCGCACCCAATTTTCTCCACCCAATCTTTCAAAAAACCATTGAAACACTATCTTTGGCGTGTACTGATTTGCTGGAAGTCAAGAAAAGATGAATCATCAATATATAGCGATAGAGGGAAACATAGGTGCCGGAAAGACGACGCTTTGCAATATGCTCACCAAAGAGTGGAACTGCGCCAAAATCTTGGAACAATTTACCGACAATCCTTTCCTGCCTTACTTCTACAAACAACCGGAACGCTATGGGTTTCCAGTCGAGCTGTTTTTTATGACCGAGCGACATAAGCAGTTACAAGATTTTTTCTCCAAACCGGATTTGTTCAAAAACTGTACGGTCGCCGATTATTTCTTTGTCAAAACGCTACTTTTTGCGCAGCACACCTTACAAGATGAAGAATATCGCCTTTTTCAGCGACTCTACAACATCCTCAATGCTTCCTTTCCACAGCCGGATTTGATCGTTTATTTGCATCGTACTGTCCCCGATTTGCAGCGCAACATCCAGCATCGTGGTCGTGACTACGAGCAAAATATCGCCGATGAATATCTAGCCAAAGTGCAAGCTTCCTACCTCAATTATTTGAAAAGTCTGACCGATATTCCGGTGCTGCTGCTCTATGTCGATGGTATCCGATTTTGGGAAGATGAAAACGCCTACCGAAAGATCGTCGATTGCATCTCAGAGAGCTACTCGCCTCGTGTGTATCACATGAATTTGTTTTAGAGCTGGAAGAGCTGAGAGAGCGAAGAGAGATTTGAGACGTGAGAGAAATTGCTCTTTGCTCATTGTCCGTTGCTCATTGATACTGTCACCCATTCCCAATAAATCCTGGATAACAGGTCATGCCGCCATCTATGAAGATACTTGCACCTGTAATATAATCTGACTCATCACTGGCTAGCCAAACGGCTGTTTTCCCGATTTCTTCCACCTCGCCTAGTCGCTCGTACGGGATGAGTTTCAGGAGTTCCTTTTTCTTTTCTTCATCCTCCCAGACATCCTTATTGATGTCCGTCTTAATTGCACCTGGAGCGATGCTATTGAGGCGTATTTTGTGTTTGCCATAGCCTTGTGCCAGTGACTTCATGAGCATTTCTAGGCCACCTTTGGAAGCTGCGTAGTTGGCGTGACCCGACCAAGGAATGACTTCATGGACAGAGCTGATGAAAATGACTTTGCCCCGAGCTTTAGAAACAGTCGGTCGCATATCTCGGCGCATAAACTCGCGGATAGCGGCTCGTGTGCAGTAGAAAAGTCCTGTCAGATTGACGTCGATGACTTTATGCCATTGCTCACTGGTCATTTCATGGAAGGGCGCATCTTGTTGCACACCTGCATTGGCGACCAAAATATCTATCGTCCCAAAGCGACGAATGGCTTCTGCAAACATCGTTTCGACATCTTCTTCTTTGCTCACATCTGCTTGCTGAATGAGTATTTCTGAAGTAGCATCATTTTTCTTGATTTTATCTGCCGTCTCTTTTGCGCCTTCTTCATCCGAGTGATAATTGATGATCACATTCGCGCCTGCTTTTGCCATGGCAATAGCGATAGCTTGACCAATGCCGGAGCTACTTCCGGTGACTAAACAGGTTTGATGTTTGAGTGGTAGTTGTTGCATAGATTGGTGTGATATTTTTACTAGAACTAAGGAATAAATAAGGAGTTCGTTTCTCTGTTTTTAACGAAACAAAAATCGAACATCACAGCCGACATTCGCCTTCTAGGAATGAAATATAGAACAGGAATGATTAGGATAAGATGGTAACTGTTCTTATATGATTTATTACATAAGAATTTGACTATCAATTTGTTAATGGTAGAATAGTCAATTAAAATAGTCAATTAAAATAGTCAATTAAAATAGTGACCAATGATTACAGTAGCACCTACGGAAAGCGAGACGCTTTCACAAGCAATGAATAGATTGAGAGAAGATGGATTTACCGCTAATTTGCAATTCAAAGATGGCAAAATGGTTGATCAAAACAGCGGGAAAAGTTATAGTGCTGACGAACTAACCGTAATCGGTTTTGAACGATTTGAAGGCGCGACGAACCCGGCAGATAATAGTATTCTGTATGCAATAGAAGCGATGGACGGCACGAAAGGAAGCTATGTTTCTGCCTACGGTGCGTATGACGAAAACGATGCCGCAGAATTTATCCGAAAAGTCAGTATGCTAGAAGGCGACGACCGTATAGAAGGACAAGAACAGATAGAAGGCTAAACCAAAGTCCAATCTACATTTTTCAACAACAATAGAATTAAGAAATATGATGACCGATCAGGCAATTGCGCATGACGTAAAGGAAGCGAACACCGATTATCCGATTTTACAACTACTCCAAGACCGTTGGAGTCCGCGCGTATTCACAGATACAGAACCGACAGACCAAGAATTGAGACAACTTTTTGAGGCTGCTAGCTGGGCAGCTAGTTCTTACAATCAGCAACCTTGGCGATTCATTGTCGCTCGTAAAGGAACTGATACGTATAAAAAAATATATGATTTGCTATCCGACTTCAATCAGTCTTGGGTGGATAGTCCGGTTTTGGTGTTGACAGCATACAAAAAAACATTTGACGACGGCAAAGAAAATTTTCATGCCTTGCATGATTTGGGTGCGTGTGTGACAAGCATGACCATTCAGGCTCAGAGCATGGGAATTGCTCTACATCAAATGGCAGGTGTTGATTTTGAGAAAGCAAAAGAAGAATTTAATATTCCTGATGATTTCCATGTAGCGACAGCGATCACTATTGGCTTTTACGGTGGTAATCCTGAAAAACTAGAAGATGACTTGCAGAAGCAAGAAAAACAGGCACGTGAGCGTAAGCCACAGTCGGAGTTTGTATTTGCTGAAGGCTGGGGAAAGGGTTTTTAGAGTTTCGAGAGGTGGGAGAGTTTTGAGAGGTAGGAGAGCGACAGGGCTTGCCTCTATGCCTTTTGAATTTATTCAAATTACATAATTATCAAAAAATACATTAAGATATGACTGCATTACGGAAACTGAGCGGATTGCTCTATTTGGCAATTTTTGCCTTTGTTTTTACAGGGTGTAATCAGAAAACAACTCAAGGCGCGATCATCGGTGCTGCGGGTGGTGGAGCTGCCGGAGGATTGATCGGCAAAGAAAAGGGAAAATCTGCGGTAGGCTTTATTGTAGGGGCTGTTGTCGGTGGAGCTGCCGGCGCATTGATTGGCAACTACATGGACAAGCAAGCCAAAGAGATAGAAAATGAAATGGAAGGTGTAGAAGTGGAGCGCGTAGGCGAAGGAATTTTATTGACATTTGACTCTGGATTATTGTTTGGATTTGATTCTGCGGAGTTGAATGCAGCGACCAAGTCCAATCTACGCGAACTAGCCGGAACACTCAACGAATATGGCGAGACCAATTTGCTCATTGAAGGACATACCGATAGCAAAGGAGCGGATAGTTACAATCAGTCGCTGTCTGAAAAACGAGCTAAAGCGGTATCTGATTACTTGAAAATACAAGGTGTGAGCGGCTCACGTTTGGTCGTGAAAGGCTATGGTGAAGACCAGCCTGTCGCTGACAATGATTCAGAAATGGGGCGTCAGAAAAACAGACGTGTCGAAGTCGCTATCGTCGCCAATGAAGATCTAAAAGAGAAAGCAGAAAGCGGCGATCTAGGAGAATAGTAGAACCAAATTTGCCAAAAAATCATCCGATTGTTTAAATAAAAAAATAAGAAAATGAAAAAGTATTTGATGAGTGTAGCACTGGTGTTCGCGCTAGTAGGTACTACTTTTGCCCAATTGACTATCAACCCAAAAATCGGTGTCAACTTTTACGACATCAGTGATACAGATGGCGAAATCATCCCAGATGGAAAAACTGGATTTCATGGTGGTGTCGATTTTCGCATTGGTGACAAAGTTTTTGTTCAGCCGGGTATTCATTACTATGCACTATCAGCAGATTTCCAGAATGATGGTTTAGTTGATCGAATCGAAGATGATGTCAGATTGCAAAATGTGCGTATACCAGTTTTGGTCGGTACGTCTTTCTTGCAAACAGACCAGTTCAAACTAAGAGCCAATATCGGTCTAGTCGGCTTATTTCCAATCGCAACAAACGACAACCTCATTTTCGATGCAGATGACTACCGCAACGTCAATTTTGGCGCAGCAACGGGTGTCGGCATGGACTTGGGACGTTTGACGCTAGATATCATGTACGACTTCGGATTGACAGATACATTTGAAGATACCTCTAACTTCAGTGGCAGAGGTAATGTGTTGAGCTTATCCGTTGGTATCGCACTGTAAATAGACGCTGAAAACCAAAACAGTTAACAAATGTGGATTTGTGATAGATCTGCTGACTTAGTGTCAGTGGGTCTATTTTTTTATCCCGATAGCCTTTGTTGTGAAATCTAAACCTCCTTCCTTAAAACCTCCAGCGGCGGTTTCGCCACCACTTCCCGACTATTCAATAGTCCAATGATGACCGTCAAGCTGGTAATGCCCACAAACCACAAAATCGGCAGCCACCAATTGGGACGAAACGGAATATCAAAAGCAAAATTGGCAAGCAACGCACTGCTTATGATAGACAAAATCATACCAGTTAGTACAGCTAATCCACCCAAAAAGAAATACTCCAATGCATTGATAAGCAAAATCTGACGACGACTCGCGCCTATGGTACGCAGCAAAACACTTTCTTGTATGCGCTGATATTTACTCAAAATGACTGAGCTAATCAAGACGATAATGCCCGTCAAAATCGAAAACAACGCCATAAACCGAATCACAAAAGCAATCCGTTCCAGAATACTATCCAACGCCTGCATGATCGAACGGAGATCGAAGAGCGTCACACTCGGAAATTGCTGCACCAAGGCGGTTTGAAATTTATTAACTTGAGGTAAGGAATCTGTGCGACTAGTCACCAAGTTGATTTGCGGAGCTTCTTCTAACACCCCTTCTTGAAACAGAATCGGAAAATTGGGGGTCAAAGCTTCTTCCTTGACATCTCTGATACTGCCGACGCGTGTGGCGATTTCTTTGCCATCTACTGAGAATAAGATTTCTGTATCCACCTCTGCATTCAGTCGACGTGCGATGCTTTCATCCAGTGAGATATACACCTCATCCGATGCTTCTATGTTCCCATGCCATTTGCCTTCGTCGATTTCCTCATTGTCGTATAGGTCATTCCGATAACTCACCTGAATTGTTCTATCCAGCAGATAAGACGGAACATCAGCGATCGTATCGCACATCAAAGAATCGGCAGCAATACCGTCAATAGCAGTGATGCGGGCATCGACCATATGGACTTCATTGATGACAGGTAAGCCTTCTGTATTGACCAAATTGATGACGCTATCCAGTTCTTGATTTTGGATATTGAATAAGACCATATTGGGTTTGTCAGAGCTGCTCGATTGCTCGATTTGCTGCAAAATCATCTCCCGTGTAAAGTACATGGTCGAAATCAAACCTGTCCCCAGACCAATCGCAATCATCAATACAATCGTCTGATTATTAGGGCGATACAAGTTGGCAATACTTTGTCGCCAGACATAGCTCCACGATTTTGGGAAGAACTTTTTGACTACCCACATCAGCAACTTTGCCATTCCAAATAGCATTCCCAAAGAAACAGCAATCGCCAAAGTAAAAAACAATGCACCTAGATTGAAGCCAACTTGCCAAGCCGTAAATCCACCTACA
Organism: Bacteroidota bacterium; assembly: GCA_038749535.1. GTDB lineage: Bacteria > Bacteroidota > Bacteroidia > Chitinophagales > Saprospiraceae > JAAUTG01. The sequence continues at coordinate 4,739 of JBCDHX010000169.1, read as the reverse complement.
AAAGCAACAATTCCGACATACACCAACCACTTTAGCGGATCACGCTTTCGCACATCTTGCTCATAAGAAGAACGCAATGATCGCAGCGGAGACACCCGTCTCACACTCAATAATGGCAGCAGCGCAAACAGAACCGACACTAGAACACCAGTCAGCATCCCTTGCCCGACACTTTGCCAAGCGATATCGGTCTCCACGTTTTCCATTGGGAGAAAATCTTTGAGGATGATCGGTAGAATTTGTTGCAATAAAGTGCCCAATAAGCTCCCCAAGAGCCCACCGACGAATCCGATGACAACAATTTGCAACAAAAAAATCAAGAAAGCTTCTTTTCCGCTCGCCCCCAAACAGCGCATGACGGCTACCGATGGCAGTTTGTCCTTGACATAGATATGCACAGAACTCGCTACACCGATACACCCCAAAAGCAATGCCATAAATGCCACTAGATTCAAGAAATTGGTCAAAATCCCGAATGCCTGTCCGTAGCTTTCTTTTCTATCCTCGACCGTCTCGTAGCGCAAAGAGCGTTCTTCAAATTGCTCTTCCAGTCGCTCTTCTGCCAGTGCATCAACATCCACATCATCATCAAATGCGAGATAGTATCGGTACTCGATCATCGTTCCAAATTTCAACAATCCAGTTGCCTCTATTGCATCATAATCTATCATGACTACAGGTGCGAAGGCACTTGACACAGACGACCTGCCAGGCACTCTTTCGATGATACCGCTAATCTCAAAAGTCGCTCGACCGACCATCACTTCATCTCCTATCTCGACGCCAAATTGCTCGGCGATGGCATCTTCGATCAAGGCTGTTCCATCTGTTTTGAAAGTGGTCGCAGCAGATTCTGGTCTTGTTTTTAGTGTGCCGTAGAGCGGATAGTCACCTTTGACGGCAGAGACTTGTGCGAGTCGGGAATCATTGGTTTTCGGAAAGCGGACGAAAGAGGGAAATTCAGCAGAATTGGCTTGCCGCGCGACTTCCAAAGAGTCAAAAAGTAGTGCCAAACTATCATTCGGACGCTCCTGTCCTTGTATCAGCAAATCCGCTGCCAGTAAAGAGCGCGCTTCTTGATTGATGTTTTGCTGCAAGTTTTCACCAAAAGAATTGATCGCTACCAGTGCCGCAATACCGACGATGATAGAAGAGATGAATAGAAACAGTTTGCCGCGATTGTGTCGACTATCGCGATAAGCCATTTTGAGCAACCAAGGTAAATTTGTCTTTGCCATAGATGTACCAGTATATCGAGTCTAAAAGGAGAAGCTAATCAAATTCCTCCAAGTCGAAAGGTAACTCGCTCTAGGCAAGATGGTTGCTAATTTTCTACTAATGTGGGATTTGGTAGGATGAAGGGGATTGGGTACAAAGTAAACAGCAGATCGTAGCTGAATATGATCTCAGTTCTTGAAAAAGGCGTAAATCAATTTCCTTTTGCCAACCTTCCAAAATTTCAGACCTTTACGCCTCATCATTTTAATCTAACCAGAACAACACACCAATGAAGATAGGAGTCATCAGAGAAGGCAAAAATCCGCCGGACGCGCGCGTCCCACTCGTACCACAACAATGCCGCTACATCGCCAAACACTTTCCGGTAGACGTGGTCGTAGAACCTTCACCAAAGCGCATCTTCGACGATGAAGAATACCAAGTACTCAACATCCCAATGCAAGCAGACATCAGCGATTGCGACGTGCTCATGGGCGTAAAAGAAGTACCTATCGCCCAATTGATCGCTGACAAAACTTACTTTTTCTTCTCCCATACCATCAAGGCGCAAGCTTACAATCGCGATTTGCTACGCGCTATTTTGGAGAAAAATATCCGACTGATCGACTACGAAGTGTTGACAGATGATAAAGGTAAACGACTGATTGCCTTTGGTCGATTTGCAGGCATGGTCGGCGCGCACAACGGCATCTGGACCTATGGCAAACGAAGCGGTGCATTTGAGTTGAAGCGGATGAAAGACTATCGAGACTATGCGGAAGCTAAATTGGATTATGAAAACTTAGTATTGCCGCCACTGAAAATCGTGCTGACCGGAACCGGACGCGTCGGTCAAGGTGCAGCCGAAGTATTGAAAGATATGGGCATCGAAAAAGTAAGGCCGAAAGCGTTTTTGAACGAAACTTACAATCATGCGGTGTTCACACAACTTCGAGTGGAAGACTATGCATGGCGAAAAGACAAGAAGGCATTTGTTCGTAATGATTTTTATGCGCAGCCGGAACTATTTGAATCCAGATTTACGCCTTATGCTGCGGTGAGCGACATTTTTATCAACGGCATCTATTGGGACAATGCAGCGCCTGCCTTTTTTACGACGGCTGATATGCAGCAGAATGACTTCAAGATCGAAGTGATCGCCGATGTGACCTGTGACATTGCGCCTGTGAGTTCTGTGCCTTCTACCTTGCGAGCGAGTACGATAGCCGATCCGGTCTTCGGATATGATGTGAAAAATGGCACAGAGACAGCTGCTTTTCAGACCGATAGTGTCGATATGATGGCTATTGACAATTTGCCGAATGAGCTAGCCAGGGATGCTTCTCGTTCTTTTGGCAAACAATTCATCGAGCACGTACTTCCGGAATTACTGAAAGACCAAAGCGATGTCATTGAGCGGGCGACGATCACCAAAAATGGGCAACTCACCGAGCAGTATGCTTACTTACAGGATTTTGTGGATGGAAAATAAATCCGCATCGGTTTCTTAAACAAAATCCAAAGAAGTATAAAAACTCGCATAAATGGCATGGTCTTTGCAAAAACTATTCTACCTTGTGTAATCAATAATTGATAGGCAATACGGTCTATAGCACACCCTTTATGGTAGGTATAACAGAGATTAAACAAAAATTGAGCCGGATAGAAGAACTAGAACGCCAGCTGAATCTCAAGCAGGTTCAGATCAATCGCTTGTTGGGGATTACACAGTCCATCAACACCAACAAGCCTGCGCGCGAGCTATTCGAGATGTACCAGTCTTTTTTGAGCTATGAGATGGGTATCAAAAAGATGGCGTTGTACATCCGCTCTGAAGGCGTGTGGGAATGTGCTAGTCTGATTGGTATCAAAGAAGATGGACTCAAAGAGGTCTCAGACGAATTATTTTCCAAATATCGCGCTTTGGATCGCCTAGACGATGCAGAGCATCCCTTTTTGCGGCATTTTGATGTTGTCATTCCCGTTTCACACAAAGAACAGCCTTTGGCTTACGTCTTTTTGGGTGGTTTTCAAGAAGACGATGATATGTACGACAAAGTACAGTTCATCACTGCCATGACCAATGTCATTTCGGTTGCCATCGAAAATAAACGCCTCTTCAAGCAGCAAATGCGACAAGAGCGTCTGCGCCAAGAGATGAAACTCGCCAGCGATATGCAGCTTAGTATGGTACCCAAAGAGTTGCCGAGCAAGAACTGCTATGAGTTTGCGAGTATCTACAAACCGCACTTGAGCGTAGGAGGCGACTATTTTGATTTCATCGAATTTGGAGACGGTAAAATCACGTTCTGTGTAGGTGATATTTCTGGAAAAGGACTAGCTGCCGCTCTGATGATGGCGAATTTTCAAGCGATTTTTCACTCCTTGGTGCATCGTCGTGAAGGCTTACAGCAGTTCGTCAAGGATGTCAATTTTGCCTTGTTCCAAATGACCAAAGGTGATCGTTTTATCACTTTTTTCGTCGCCGAATACGACACCAATACCAGACAACTCACCTATGTCAACTGTGGTCACAATCCGCCTATCTTGATTCAAGACGGTAACTGCCTGCAACTCAATCAAGGCACAACAATTTTGGGTTGTTTTGATAAATTGCCGTTCATGGAAACAGGAGCTGTACAGATCGAAGAGGATGCCACGATTCTAGTCTATACGGATGGACTGACGGATATTCAAGACAATGACGGGAACTATTTGAACATTGAATTCCTTGAAGACTTTGTCACCCAAAACTGTGGACTCTCTGTCGCAGACTTCAACGGCAAGCTCATGGAGATGACTGAAGGCTTCGTCGGCGACGAGCAGGATTATCCAGATGATTTTACCGTTTTGACTTGTAAACTGTTTCCGCATCGATCGATGGTTTCGCCTTGTTAGGCTCGAAAGGTGATGCGTAATAGGTAAAGGGCGAGAGACGCTTTTTGCTCTCATCTGTCACGCATTATGTATCACCTCTTTTTATATTTTCAAACTCTCTCAATGTCTCTTGATAAAGTAAGAATCGACAAATGGTTATGGAGTGTGCGCATCTTCAAAACGCGAACCCTAGCCACGACTGCCTGCAAGACCGGAAAAGTCAAAGTAGGTGAGCAAAATGTAAAAGCATCCTATGCTGTACAAGTGGGCGAGGATGTGTTCGTCAAAAAGGATGGCTTCAATCTGCATTACAAAGTGCTCAAATTGATCGAAAAACGAGTGGGCGCACCTATTGCTCAGACCTGCTATGAAAACCTGACACCTGCTGAAGAATTGAACAAATACAATGATTGGTTCGTCGGGAAAGCACAGTCGGAAATGCGGGAAAGAGGAGCAGGACGACCCACCAAGCGAGAGCGACGACAAATCGATCAGTTTAAGGATCTCTCTACCCGACAAAAAAGTGAGGAGGAAGAAAAAAGGCTTAGATTAGAGTAAGGAAAAAAGCAAAATCTAAGCCTTATGAAAAAAAACTGAGTACGAATATACAAGAGTTCTTTGACAAAGTCCACGATCAGATTATT
>JBCDHX010000168.1:0-11904 GCA_038749535.1 Bacteroidota bacterium | reverse complement strand
TTTCCGATTTCATGACGGCATTTTTTCCGCTCATATTTCGTTGAAAAGCCTCGCCGATAGGCATCGTCTATATTTTTCGCCTCATCTGAACGAAAAACCTGCTCGGTCAGAAAGGGAATTTATTTACCCTCAACTACTTAAGCTAGCTTTTCCATAAGATCAAGATTAAAATGAACCCTAAAATACGATATTTATGTACGCTAGTCAAATGCTATCTTTCAGTAACCTCTGCAATTCCCAAATCACTAAATTAATCTATACATATCTACTGCTTTTTCATTCATCGCCCACTCCGATCAATCACCATCGAGCTCGCCTGCTGCGTCCCCATCAGCACCACATCCTGAATATTGACATGAGCCGGGCGCGTGGCAAGATAGAAAATGGTATCAGCGACATCCGAAGATTTGAGTGGCTGAAAGTCGTTGTAAATCTGTGCGCGTTCCGCATCGCCATCGAAGCGGACAAGTGCAAATTCAGTTTCTTCCACATGTGCCGGAGCGACTTGACTGACGCGGATGCCATGTTTGTGTAAGTCGAGTCGCATTGCTTTCGTGAGTGCATCTACGGCATGTTTGGTCGCACAGTAGACACCGCCATTCGGATAGACTTCTTTTCCAGCGGTCGAACAAATATTGATGATGTGTCCTTTGCCACGCTCCACCATCCAAGGTGATACCAAGCGCGTCATGTACAGCAAGCCTTTGATATTGGTGTCGATCATCGTCTCCCAGTCCGACAACTTTCCTTCATGAATTGGTTCAAAACCTTTCGCGAGTCCAGCATTATTGATGAGAATATCAACTTCACGCCATTCGTCTGGCAAGTCGTTCATGCTCTCTTCGGCAGCGTTGGCATCGCGTACATCGAAACTAGTAATGTAGATGTCAGATTGATAGGCTGCTTCGTAATGTTCTTTTAGTTGTAATAAGCGATCTGTTCGTCGTCCGGTCAAAATTAAGCGGTAGTTTTTGGCGGCAAATAAGTCAGCGGTAGCTTTCCCGATACCGGAAGTAGCACCCGTAATCAGGACAGTTCCTACTGGTTCGACAGGTAGCGGTTCTGGCTCTTCTTGTACTTCCGGTACGACCGTTTCTTGCATGATCGGTAGGTCGGCGATGTCTTGTTGAGCGTGTTGTAGCAAGTTTTGATTTTTAGCAACCAAATCCTCCAATCGCTGAATATCTGACTGCAACTGCCCGATCAGCGCTTTGGAAGCTGCTACTTCTTCCTGAGCTGCTCCGTTTTGAGTCGGAACAGCCAAGAAAACGCGATCATTCTGCGCTGTGCGTACCTCTGGATTCAAGGCGATGGCTTGTCGATAAGACGCTTCTGCCGGTTCACGCTGTCCCAATTGATGATACAACACCGCCAAATCATAGTGCGCATACGGATGATCGGGACGTAGTGCAATGGTTTGTTGAAAATGCTCAATGGCACGCTCTTGATGATTAGCAAAAGATTCTTGTAGTACCGCAAACTGATAGTGCGCATCGGCATTGGTCGCATCCTGATTGATCGCCGTACCAAAATGATACAATGCCGCTTCTTCTTGCTCTTCAAATTTGTTGGCTAGTAGATTGGCGAGGCGATAGTGGGCTTGTGGATAGATGGAGTCGATATTGATGACGCGCTCAAAATTGCGACGAGCAGTTGCAAAGTTGTCTTGAATTTCGTCGATTTCGCCCATTAGAAAGTAAGCATCTGTATTGCGGTTGTCGTAGTCGAGCATTTTTTCGAGCTGACGACGTGCACTCCCAAAATCTTCTCGATATTGTAAAATCGCTTGCGCAAATGTATATCGCAAACCTACATTTTCAGGGTAACGCGCAATGCCTTCCTCAAAGCGACGCAAAGCCGTATACACCTGCCCTTCTGCGATCAAACGATTGCCGCTTTCGATGATGGCTTCTACACTTTCAAACTGCTCAGTCGGTTCTTCTACGACTTCCTCTTGCTCTTCTTCGGGCGTGACAACTTCCTCATCTGAGGTTTCTGCTGAAAGTAAATTTTCATCAGCAGCTACTTTCGACACCACGATATTTTCTTTCAAAACCTCCTCTTCTTCCTCGACCGATTCCTCTTTTTCTTCTACTACATCGAAAACGATTTCTTCCTCCACCGTCTCTTCTACCGTCGCGACAACGGGCGTTTCCTCCATTGACAAATCGGGAACTTCGACTACCGGAGTATCTGTCGCATCGACTATATATTCTTCTTGAATTGGCTCAGTCATCACCTCTTCTTGAATGTCTTCAACAGATGTCTCCATTTCAGGAACTTCTACTACCATTTCCTCTTGCTCTGCTGCTTCCGTTACTTCTTGCTTGTTTGTGTCCGCCACAGGCGCTCCGATTGGCTCAATCAACTCCGGCTCCGGCAACTCATCGTAATCTTCTTCCTCTTCTTGATGCAATGGATATGCTTCTTCCACTATGTCTAGCGTCTCAAAATTCTGATGCGCACCTAGCTCATTGGCAAAATCAAAGAAAGCATAGTAGCGATTGGCTTTAAAGACATTCCAATGAATGTAGTCGCCATTGCGGAAAAAGCGCAAAAACTCCCCAATTTCAGACGAAATGCTACGAATCACCCGCAGTTCTTCATTCAATGCCAGCTCTTCCTCGGATTCTACCAGCCGCTTTTGCCGACGCACTTCCAAGTACTGATCTTGCCAATAATTCATGTAATGAATCACATTGCTCATGCGATCAAAAGAGGTCGCTTTTCGAGTCGTGATGCCCGTCTCTTCATCATGATACACGCCATCTATCACCACAGAGAGTAACCGTCTTGTCCGCATAAATTCCTGATAGACAGGCAGCAGCTCATACATACAATCTTCGCAACACAAAAAGTTATCGCTCACCAGCAAAATGACCTTCTTGGAAGTCTGACTCATGCGCTCATGTAGCCGCAAGTCACCTTCGTCACAGACGAGGTGTTCAAATTGATAATTCGCACGAGACAGTTGTTGGTCGATGGTTTCAGCAGTGGTACGGTTGGCGGAGTGGTAAGCCAATATCATGGTGTTGTCCATTTTTCTTGTTATAATTCTTTGAACCTAAATTTATAAAAAAATTCATGGAGTCATTTATAAGAGTCTTTCTGTCGAAGGGGCACTCAATGATGTTATCTACAAGAGTCATAAGCAATGTGTAGCTTATGTCCTACTTGGCGGGCTGCCGTTTGTATACGCGGAGCGATTTATACAAACTAGACCTTTTTGGTTACTTTTTGGCTGAATTTGCTTTTACCTATGGTAAAAAGAGATAAAAAGTAACAGCCTAGCCGGCTTGAGACGGACTCATGCATAGTAGGTAGAGTAAAGAGAATTGAGAAGATTACTACAAAACAATGTGCAGTCATCGTCTCAAATCTCTAAATAGATTACCTGCTATTTGCACTCAGCGTAGCAAATAAATAGGTACTTCTTCAACTTGTTGACTGTGGAAACGAAACTTCTAACTGGAAGTCTACTTAGGCAAGTGCCGCAATAAACGCGACACACCCTAATAACGAAGATTGGCAGTTGGGGTTACACTTCTAGCCATTTCGTTTAGCTTTCGGTAGCTGTAGACTCAGCTAGTAGCGATTGTAGATAGGTATCGAACTCCTCCACAAAATCTTGATATTCGCTCGTCGCCGGCCCATTGAATCCAGTATGAATGCGACGCACTTGATTGTTGCGATCTACAAAAATAAGTGTCGGATAAGAAATGACGCGATTCAGCATCGGTAAGGCTTCGGAAGCTTCCGATTTATTAGAATAGCCTGCTAGAAGCACATCATAAGGCACGTTCATCTTGTCCTTGAAACGATTCAGTGCTCTCATCGCTTTTTCTTCTTCTCGATATTTCTCAAAACCTAAAGCAACTACCGCTAAATCGTCATTTGGATGTTCTTCTAAATAATCAATCAAGAAATTGGTCTCGTCGCGACAATTGGGACACCAAGTACCGAAAATCTGTACCAGTTTAACTTTATCTCCGTAGTCTGCTAGACTCACCGTTTCACCTGCTGTACTTGGAAAACTAAAATTAAAATCGTCTCTCGTCAAGTACGTCAAGCTATCTGGACTCGCCAACTCAAACTCCTCATCGCGCTCTGCTTCCCAAAGCGTCTTGTAGTGACTACCAGATCGAAATGACCCAATCATTTTGCCATCTTCTTGAATTTTGGCTTCAAATAAAAAAGCGTGTGCCCCATCGAAGACCGATAGATATAGCTTATCCGCTTGAACCGTTCCCTCCAAATATCGATAGTCGCCAGTCTCCGTCCGGAATGTCCCGGTCAGTTGATTGCCTTCTTGCTCAAATTCGCCAATGGCTACGTACGGCTCATCTGTTTCTATACCGAACGTCGTTTTCCACTTGCCGGACACATCCATGACAGGATCTTTCTTCAATTCTGTAAACCGATACCCTTTCCCATGAAATGCGACGAACGGAATGCGATAATTTTCTCTGTTATTGACGATCCATTCGCCCTCGATTACATCTTCCTCATAAAAGGCAGAAATATAAGAATCAAATACCGGAAATTTGATAACGATGCTGTCTTTTCCAGTCGCTCGATTGCGCCCATATGTAATGTCCTCAGCAGCTACAGTAATCCGCTCTTCTCCATTGAGAAAGTGAATATTAAATTTTGCTTCATCCGTATACTCGACCTCAAAATTGAAAGGTAGTTCTCCTTTTGCCACTTCCTCAAATCGTACATCCAAATCCGCTTCGTCACGCAATGGTTGCGCTATCGGTCGATCCAATTTGAGCACGCCACGCCAAGTTCCCGGCGGGATAACGCTATATCCGTTGTCAACAACTATACACGCCTGCAACAGACTCAAAAGGACGAGTCCTAAGAGTAATTTTCTCATACTTTAATTTTTGAATATCAAATCCCGATAGCTATCGGGAGAACAAGAAATGTTGAATGTCGAAGTGCGCACTTGTGCCCTCGAAACTAGATCAACCTTTTTTGCTGAATGTTCAATATTTATTCGCTTGAAATGCTTGTCCGATGGGAACAATAGACTAGGAATGAAGTTGTATCAGCTTTATGAAAATTGAAATACAACAGCATAAGAATACTTTCACCTATTTCATTCAAGAGACAAGAATATTGATCAAAATCCTATGGAAATTTTTACATTTATTATTGAGGGGTGGGCATAACTTAAAAGTACTGATTATCAATAAGTTACAAATTGAGTTTTCGAGGAAAATTGGAGTTCTAACACTTTTTAACAGAGTTTTGATTTCAAATGTTAATCCCGAAAATATAGCTACTGAAAATCAGCAAGTTGTACCAATAAGTTACGCCCACCCCTCATTTATTATTTGAAATTTCATATTCTGTGGTTTCCAAAAAATCACTGATGTCGCCCTTCCAACACCTCTATCACATCCGCTAAACTTTCGCCCTTCGCTGCCAACAACACCAAATAATGAAACATCAAATCCGCCGCTTCATTTAAAAATAAATCGCGGTTATCGTCCTTGGCTTCGATCACAATTTCTACGGCTTCTTCGCCCACTTTCTGCGCGATCTTGTTAATGCCTTTTTGAAACAAACGAGCCGTATAAGAATCTACAGATGGTGCAGCTTTTCGCGACTGAATCACGCGCTCCAAATGACTTAGGAAATCGGCTTTCTGATTCACTTCTTGAAAACACGTATCGTCTCCGGTATGGCAAGTCGGCCCCTTGGGTCGTACCTTGACAAGTATAGCATCTTGATCGCAATCCATCGCTATCTCTACCAGATACAAAAAATTGCCAGACGTTTCTCCTTTCGTCCAAAGTCTGTTCTTACTTCGACTGTAAAAGGTTACTTTTTCTGTAGATAAGGTTTTCTCCACTGCCGCCTCATCCATATACCCCAGCATCAATACTTTATGCGTATCGACATCTTGTACGATGGCAGGAATCAAGCCGTTCCCTTTTTCAAAATCTAATTGATTGATGTCTATTTTTCTCATTAATTAGCAACTAGCTTTTAGCCGTTAGCAATTAGCTTACTTGGCGAAATCATAAATATCTATGAAACGTCCATGATTAAATCGTCATTAAGACACACAAGACAATGACTATTCAATCATGGTAAGTTCCATCTGACCATTCGAAGAAATTAATTTAGACAGATGAAAAACATAATTTAGAAATGCACACCTCTCAAAGTCTCACTATCTCACACGCTCATTCTCTACACCTTACCAATCCGAAAATGCCTTATTAAATATATCTTCCAGCAATTGCTCTGTGATGACCTCAATCAACCCATCCTGTACATTCAGCAAGTTGTCATTTGCCCCAAAATCCTCAAAGCGCGTGAACGTCTGCGACCAATTGTATTCCTCATCATCATGATAGTTGTCAATGTAGTCAATTTGCACAGAAATCGTCAGTCGATTGAGTCCTATCGCTTCTCCGGCTTCCGGTGCCTGTGGCGTGACATTGAAGCGGGTCACCTTGCCTTGAAATTCGATATCCGGATCAGTATCTAATTGATTTAGACTCGATTCTCGACGGATTTTCAGCTTTAAGGCTTCCTCTATATTTTGTGCTAAAGTCGGCGGTGCGCTCCTTGCTTCCAATTCAAATGGAAAGACAAAGAAAGAATCAATATTGGGATCAAAAGATGTGCCTGTGAAGGTGTACAATCCCGGGATGCAAGATTGACAACACAAAAAAATGGAGACCATTAAGCAGGCAGCAAGCGATTTACCACAGCGGATTTGGATAGACTTTTTCATCAATCATGTTTTGAAAAGCATCAACAACGACAGCTTTATCCTCTCTGTACGTAACGCCGTACCACCGCTCTTCATTGGGCAAGACAGACAATTTGACTTCTCCTTTATCCAATTGGTCATTGACAACGGTCGGGATGTAAAACTCGGCTCTCGGCTGCTCAGCGTTGGCTTTTACAAACGCTCTGAAACGCTCATTAGCTGCCTCAAAAAAGCTAGGATGAAAGCCCCAAAAATTCATCGACACCAGCTCTGTCTCTACGAGCAGCTTCTGTTCGTCTTCTTCCATATAAAAAACATTGCCTTGTTCATCTCGCTGTATCTTCGTCGCCTCAAACACAGACTGCAAGAAACCATCCTGATCGACCGTGCAAATTCCGCGATTGACATGACCATGATCGGATAAGGTCTTTTCTAGCGTATACCCAATCATCGCATAATGGTCTGCTGTGCAACGGTTATTCAAAAACTCCGCCATCTGCCGAAAGGAATCGACGCCATAATAATCATCTGCATTGATGACTGCAAAAGGTTCTTGAATCTTACTGTGAGCGACCATAACAGCATGCGCCGTACCCCAAGGCTTCTCTCGATGTGGAAATTCCGTCAGTCCAGCAACTGGCGTGTCCAATTCCTGAAAAGCGTACTCCACCTGAATTTGATCTTGAAATTTATTGGCGAACTTTTCCTTGAAGGCCTCTTCTATACTTTCTCGAATCACAAAAACCACTTTCCCAAAGCCTGCACGAATGGCATCATATATCGAATATTCAATGATCGCTTCTCCAGCAGGACCGACAGGATCGATTTGTTTCAATCCGCCATAGCGACTCCCCATACCTGCCGCCAATATCAATAAACTCGGTTTTGTCATTGTACCTGAAATTTGCGGCAAAGGTATAAAAACTCATCACTTCCTTTTCTTCACCCCTTTTTCAAATGGCACAAACCGAAATTCCCCATACACTTGCGAGTAAAACTCCGTTTCTGTGATGCGCACAACTCGGTACATTTGCTGTGTCGGTCTACCTACAGGCACGACCATGGTGCCACCGATAAGGAGTTGTTCTTGCAGCGTTTCAGGGACAGTAATAGCTCCGGCAGTCACGATGATTTTGTCAAAGGGCGCATATTTTGGTAAGCCTTCGTAGCCATCGCCAAGATAGAGACGGACATTGTTCACTTGCATTTTCCGAAATAGCTCTTTTGTCCGCCAATACAGATTTTCTTGCCGCTCGATACTGTACACTTCTGCCCCCAAAGCCGCCAAAATACTAGCCTGATAACCTGAACCCGTCCCGATCTCCAAAACGCGATGTCCTTTTTGAACATCCAACAGTTCCGTCTGAAAAGCGACAGTATAAGGTTGAGAAATGGTCTGCTCTTCGCCTATCGGCAAGGCTTGATCTTCATACGCCAATTCCTCAAAAGCATTGTCCAAAAAGAAATGACGAGGCACACGACCGATCGCTTCTAAGACGTGCTCATTCTTAATGCCTTTCTGCCTTAGTTGCGCCACCAACTTGCGCCGCATACCTCTATGGTAGTATTTATCCTTCATTTGTTCAACTGCTTTCCGAAGTGTCTCCGAAGTATCCCCGAAATTCGGGACAAGCTGGAACAAGCTATTGCTCACTGCACATTGTTCATTGAAATTACCTCCTCTTCTTACTCGGCGCAAACTTCATCTTGTACTTCAACGGAATCTCTCCTTTCTTGATCTTGTCCAACTTCCGCTTGATGAGTCGCTTCCTGATCGGCTTTAAATGCTCCGTAAACAAAATCCCGTCAATGTGATCGTACTCATGCTGAATGACTCGCGCGTGCATTCCGGTAAATTCCTCCTCATGCTCCTCAAAGTTCTCATCCACATACCGCAATCGGATCGTATCCGGTCGCTCCACATCGCCAGTAATATCCGGTATGCTCAGACAACCTTCTTCGTAAGTTCCTACATCGCCAGTCTCTTCTATTTTCTCTGCATTGATAAATACTCGACGGATGCCCTGATCTTCTTCCCCTTCTTCCATCATGTGTGAGCTGTCGATCACAAACAACCGAATCGGTAACCCAATCTGTGGTGCTGCCAGACCCACGCCCGGCGCATCATCCATCGTCTCAAACATATTCGCAATCAGCTCTTTCAAATTCGGATAGTCCGCTGTGATCGGTTCTCCTTTCTTCTTCAATACGGCATTGCCGTACGCATATATTGGTAAAATCATATTTTTTGACTGTTAGGAACGGTAAAACAATAATTTCCTGTTTTTGAGTCGCTCTTTTGAACTTATACTACGTTGAAAAGCCTCGCTGATGCGCTGCATCGTCTATGTTTTTCGCCTTCTCTAAATCCAAAATGGCTTCCTCCTAATTCGTGAACTTATTCTTTTACCGTTCCCTAGCAATCGATGATTAGCAATTAGCCAATTCAGCGATCACTAAGTATAAACATAAATTATAATTTTCAATCTCTACTTGACAAGTGTTCTCGCACATCACTCTCCACTCCTAGAAAACTTACTACGCCGCTTCCAAAAACTGCATATTGTACAGCTTTTGATAATAACCATCTTCTAATTGTAGCAACTCTTCATGTGTTCCAAACTCCTTCAATTCGCCCTTATCTAAGACCAAAATTTTATCAGCATGACGAATGGTAGACAAGCGATGCGCAACAATAATAGACGTCCGCTTTTCTATCAGTGTTTCTATCGCATACTGAATGACCGACTCTGTCTCCGGATCTATGGAAGAAGTGGCTTCGTCTAGTATCAAAATATCAGGATCGAAGACAAGCGCACGGACAAAAGAAATCAATTGTCGTTGTCCCATAGAGAGGGTCGCGCCTCGTTCCATGACTTGATAGTCATAACCGCCAGGTAGTTTTTCGATGAACTCATGTGCGCCGATGAGTTTGGCAGCAGCTTCTACTTGTTCGCGTGAAAAATGCTCATTGCGGAGCGTGATATTTTCTAAAACAGAACCAGAAAACAAGAAAACATCCTGCAAAACAATGGCTAACCGCTGTCGATACGCGTTCAGTTCGTATTCTCGAATGTCAGTCCCATCAACGGCTATTCTTCCTTTGTCCAATTCATACAAACGCGTCAAAATATTGATGATAGTTGACTTACCAGAACCTGTGCTGCCGACTATCGCAAGCGTTTCGCCCGGCTGTACCTCAAAGGTAATATCTTTAAGCACATAGTCTTTGGCATTGTAGGCAAACCAAGCGTTTTTGAACTCAATTTTACCCTCCAATTGCTCAGATTTGTGCTTGCCTGTATTTTCTATGAATTGTCGTCGATCTAAGGTATCAAAAACTCGCTGAGCGGCTACCAATCCCATCTGTAGCGTATTGAAACGATCTGCTAGCTGTCGCAACGGACGCGTCAATAAGTTCAAGTACAACGGAAAAGCGATCAAAATACCTAAACTTACGTCTCCACTCAAGGTCTGTCGCGCTCCAAACCACACCATCAATCCCAATGCCACGGCAGACACGATTTCGACCACTGGAAAGAAAACCGCATAGTACAATATCGCATCCAGATTGGCACTTGTATAATCGCGATTGATGGCTTTGAATTTCAGGCGTTCCTTCTTTTCTGCATTGAAAATCTGAACGGTACGCATTCCTGTAATGTGCTCTTGCAAGAAAGCATTTTTGCGCGTGATCTGTGTCCGCACTTTCTGATAAGCGACCTTGACTTTTTCTTTAAAAATATAGGTAGCCACAATCAGGAAAGGCAACGTCGTCAGACAAATCACCGTCAGTTCCCAACTGTAATAAAACATCACACCCAATACCACCAACATTGTCAAGACATCCGCTACAATATTGATAATGCCTGCTGCAAAGATGTCATTGATTTTTTCAATATCGTTGATGGTGCGGGTCGTAGAAGTACCTATGGGCGTGCGATCAAAATACTTTAGTTTCAGACTTGTAATGTGCTGAAAGACACGCACACGCAAGTCTTTGATGACAGACTGCCCCAGCCAGCGCGTCGTATAAATAAAAGCATAACGAACAATGCCTTCCAAAAATAAAACCGCTACTATGACAGCAGTAATCTTGTACAAACCCTCAATATCGCCTTTGAACACATAGTCATCCACCATTTTCTGAATCAGGACAGGACGAAAAGTGGCGACCGGAGCGATGACCAATGCTAAAACCGTAGCAGAAATGAAGATCGTGCGATAAGGCATGGCTTCTTTGAGGACGCGACCGAGTAGCCGCCAGTCTATATTGTTGCTTTGTTGCTCCATAAGTAATGTGAAATAAGCAAATCGGTCTCGATAGCTATCAAGACTGAGAAATAATTAAAATGGAGACGTATTAAAATAGTAGCCATTTCAATTATTTCTCAGCATATAGAATGACAATTTTTCATTGCCCTCAAACCAATTGTGCTGTGGAGAGAACAGCTTGGTGAGCGATAGGTTGCTTCGGAAATTGAACTTTTTCTGTCGCATGAGTATGTCATGCTGCTACTTTACACACTCACCTTTATCCGACGATTGCCTCCTTTCAAAGCTGCTAAAAACGGGTCTACTTCTTTTGGCGACACAAATACTTCCTTGCCACCACTATAATAGATCATCAGCCCCTGAAACGCCAATGCCGGACTGCCCGAAGTTGGGTAATTGGCGGTTTCGATGCGGTTGATTTTTCGTAGTGGGATTTGTCCTTTGACGGAGACGGATTGATAATGCAATTGATCGTTTTTGATCTCGTAGTAGGTATGTGTCCAAAAATAGTAGATCGCATAAAAAACAATGAGCGACACAGCTAGCGCAATTCCAGCTACCCAACTCGACCGCACCAAAGCAAAGTACAATGCGACCAAAAAGCCAATGCCCGTAGGAATGACCAAAGGTAAAAGGAAGGCAGTATCTTTTTTGGCTTCAAATCGCATAGCTTATTGTTCAGTTCTGCTGTAAAAATAGCAACGGTCTGCTAATGGTTCATTTTGAATAGCTGCAAATAGCGTCGCCTTTAAATTAAGAGCTTGTTGGGGAATTTTGCGAACTGATTTTCAATGATTTATGGTTCTGACTAAGGATTCAAAATCGAGTTTAGCGAGCTAAGTGAGATTTTTAAGCCGACGGCAGGTTCAAAAAGCATTGGAAATAAGGAAGCA
>JBCDHX010000167.1:0-12057 GCA_038749535.1 Bacteroidota bacterium | reverse complement strand
TTGATTTATCAAATGATTCAATTTTTCAGCGACATGAGCATGGTATTTGTCTCCCCGAGAGTCGGGACAGGCAAAGCCGACGGGCTATTCATTTTGGCATTGCCCCAAAACGAATCAAAAGGTCTAGAAATGGCAAACTCCTCCGTCGAATCTGCCCTTTCGCCATCCGCCACCTAAGTAAAACGTGTTCCACACTTGCTCCATACGACAACTATTACTTATCATACTCTTGATGCGTTTGCCCTATCAATAATTAAACAAACAGATAGCGCACTCACTATTCATTGAAATAGTAACCATGCTGCTTCAAAGTTTGCCTTGCCGCTTCACTGAACAAAAAATCGTAAAATAACCGCGCTTCAGGTTTCGCTGTACGCAGCAGCACTGCATCTTGCCGAATTGGCTGATGCGATGATCTTGAGATAGCTATCCACCGCCCACGCTCATTCATTTCTCTGTTTCCCATAGCCGATCTAGCCGTCAGTCCTGCTTGCGCTGCGCCGCTCAGTAAGAATTGATTGGTTTGTGCTACACTTTCACCCATAACTATTTTCTCTTCTGCCTGCTCCCATATTTGTAGTTGCTCCATTACCTCGCGAGCAGCGCGTCCGTATGGAGCGGTTTTGGGGTTGGCGATCGCTATATGCTGAATGACACTTGAGTCCAACAGCGACCAGTTCACTTCATCGACTTTCATGCTCGTCCATAACACCAACTGTCCAAATGCATACGTCTTCGGCGACTCTCCACACCAGCCGGCTGCACAGACTGATACTGGATACTTTTCGTCTGCTGATAAAAACAGATCGTAAGGCGCACCAGCTTGAATCTGAGCACTCAATTTACCGGAAGAATTGAGTACAACTTCACAGTCAAGGTCATTCTTTGCTTCAAAAATATCCACCAAAGCACTTATCACAAACTGCATATTTGCTGCCGCTGCTATGCGAATAGGTGTCTCCGCTTTTTCGGACTGACAACTCCAACACAAAAAAAATCCTAGCATCAACTGAAAGCAACTTTTCATCAAATATACTATTGTTTCGCGTGTAACGTTGGTACAGGGTTAGGAACGATAAAATTAGATATTCCATGATAAAGTGGTTGACTTTACTACTCATTTTACCCATCGGACTTTTCGCACAGACCGAATATTACTTCTCTTTTGACAACTTTACCGTGGGCGGTGAAGCCATAGAAACAGGCGATCCTGAATATGACTGTGGCGTCTCTGGCAATGCGATTGTGCTCGATGGCATCACCGCCCGTATCAACTTCACAGGAGCGATCAATAATGAATTTAATCAAATTGACTTTTCCATCAGCTTTTATTTCAAGCCGGAAAGCTTTACGGGCACACAAGATATTCTATCTAAACTCACTAATTGCACTAGCGAAAATGCGTTTTCCATTCGCTACAATCCATTCAATCGTACGGTGAATGCGCTACTAAGTGAAAACGCTAGCAAGCAAGTACTACTAAACGGAGAAATCAGCCCCGATGCCTGTTGGCAACACGTTGCTGTTGTCCGAGATAACAATGAATTTTTCTTGTACATCAATGGCGCACTGAGCGATCAGGGACTGACCAGTACCCGCGCAGATATTTCTAATACGGCTCCACTGAGTATTGCAGATAGCCCTTGTGTGGGCGCGACTGATGTGCGTTTTACGGGCGCAATAGATGAGCTGCGCGTATATGCCAGAGCATTGCCCAAGGCAGAAATCGCCGAACTATATACCAAACCGGATGCCATCATCACTAAAGATACTTTGCTAGTATTGGGTGATGAGGTCAATATTGAAATCAGTAACACTTGCGTCGGTAACTTTCAGTGGAGTCCGGTAGAAGGGGTCGCTGATCCTAAAGACCCAACGACCACGATCACGCCGCCTATAGCTGGCGATTTGGCTTATTATCTAGAGTTTCAAGGAGAGACTTGTACCGCACGAGACAGCATCATCATCCGAGTGGTGAGCCCAGAAGAACTAAATTGCTCAGAGCTGTTTCTCCCGAATGCCTTTACCCCGAATGGAGACAATACCAATGACACTTATGGTATCAGCAATCCTTTTGTCGTAGAAGATTTGGTATCCTTTGAAATTTTTGACCGATGGGGCAATCGCGTTTTCCAAACAGACGATCCACGTGGTCGCTGGGACGGTACTTATAGCAATGAACTCGTCAACCCCGGCGTGCTACTCTACCGAATCGTATACAACTGCCGCGATGAGGAACTGACGCATACAGGAAGTGTGACGTTGCTGCGGTGATTTATCGGATCTAGTTCATCTTGCTTCGTTTCACAAGATAAGACTGCAATACCGGACGAAAGCCTTCCTTAATATCTGCTTCTACAAAGTCGATTTTGTATTGCATACATTTGAGTTTCAGGTCGGCTTTGAATTGCTGCACTTGGCGGATGTACTCTTCCTTGACTTGATTGGGTTGTAGTTTGACGCGATCGCCAGTCTCCATATCTATAAATACATACGGACGATTCTCGAATTTGAAATCCATTTCTTTGGCTTTATCGACAACATGGAAAAGGACAACTTCGTGTTTATTATGTTTCAGATGCTGGAGAGCAGAAAAAAGAGCTTCACTTTGTTCACCATGCTCAAACATATCGCTAAAAATGACCACAAGCGAGCGTTTGTTAATGCTATCCGCGATTTGATGTAGGGCTTTGGCAGCAGAGGTGGTTTTATTGAGTTGTGGTTCTTGTATGAGTTGCTCCAGATACGTCAGCAACAGTCGATAGTGAGACGTACTCAATTTGCATCGAGTGTGCTGCTTAACTTCTTCATCAAAAATACTCAGCCCAAAGGCATCTCGCTGTTTTTTCAAGAGATTCATTAATGCAGCGGCAGCCAGTACAGAAAAACCTAATTTATTCATCTCCCCTTTCTGCATATCCGGGAAGTACATAGAAGACGAGGCGTCGATCACGATCTGACAACGCAAGTTGGTTTCTTCCTCGAATCGTTTCGTGAACAACTTATCGGTACGCGCATAGACTTTCCAATCAATATTTTTGGTGCTCTGTCCTTCGTTATATATGCGATGCTCTGCAAATTCAACAGAAAAACCATGAAACGGACTTTTGTGCAGCCCAATGATGAAGCCTTCGACGACTTGCTTGGCGAGAAGTTCTAAATTTCCTAAATCGCGGACGTCGTAGTTATTCAATAAATCCAAAATCTTAAGTTTATTCTGTTTAGCATCATTGGGCTTAACAATCGCTCGTGCCTAGCGCTTATCAATCCCATCTTTCTATGTATTTCCATCACTAACACTAACCTAACTCAATAAGTTATTGAGTTTCGCATATTGCAGCAGCATAATCGTCTTCGCATCCCGAATCGTCCCAGCAGCGATCATCTGATAGGCTTCCGAAAAAGACATTTCCAATACTTCAATATTCTCTTGCTCCTCCTCTACCCCACCACCTTCGCTGACTTTCATATTCGCGTCGTACTCAGCAATGAAAAAATGCAAAATCTCCGTGACTGAGCCGGGCGACATATAAGCTTCAAATACTTTTTGCACCTGATCTATTCTGTATCCTGTCTCTTCTTCTGTTTCTTTTCGGATGGTTTCTTCTGCATTCCGATCATCTAGTAGTCCAGCGCAGGCTTCGATCATCATACCATCGTCATTGCCATTGACGTAAGTAGGCATTCGGAATTGGCGAGTCAGTACGACCGTTTTCTTCTCTTGATTGTACAGCAGAATGGCAGCACCATTTCCTCTGTCATAGGCTTCCCGCTCTTGTGTTTCCCAGTTACCATCTTTATTTTGATAATCGAAGGTGACTTTGCGAAGCGTGTACCAATTGTCGGATAGGACTTCTGTTTTTTGAATGCGAATGTTGTCGTTCGGCATGAATAATGAATGTTTGTGTTACTAAGGAATATCCTTACTTCCCTTTGAAGATCGGTTTTCGCTTTTGCAAAAAAGCTTGTACACCTTCTCGGTAGTCATCTGTCGAGGCAGCTATGATTTGTAGCTCATTTTCGACGACCAACTGCTCTTCTAAGGTGTTGCTCATGCTTTTTTGATAAGCTTGTTTCAGTAACCCAAGACCTTTGGTTGGCATTTTGGAGAGTTTCTCAGCAATTTGGCGGATAGAAGATTGGAACGTTTCATCAGGAAATATCTTGTATATCATCCCCAGTCGCTCGGCTTCTTTGGCATCAATTTGCTCCGCTAACATCGCCAGTCCCAATGCTTTTTGGTAACCCACCAAACGCGGCAAAAAATAAGTGCCTGCACTATCAGGAATCAACCCAATCCGACTGAATGCTTGCAAAAAACTAGCTTTTTCACTCGCCAAAACTAGGTCACAGCAGAGCGCGATATTCGCACCAGCTCCGGCAGCTACACCATTGACGGCAGCGATGACTGGCTTTTCCAAGGCTTGTATTTTTAGTACAATGGGCGCGTAATGCTCTTCCAGTATTTTCCGAAATCCCATGTAAGCGTCCGGATTACTCACTTCTTGCAAATCTTGTCCGGCTGAGAATGCTTTGCCATTCCCCATCAATACAACCACACGGATAGACTCATCTTGACATTGATCTAAAGCAGCTTGTACTTCAAGTGCCATTGCTCTGTGAAAACTATTGTAACTTTTGGGTCGATTGAAAGTAATGGTGGCGATGCTGTCTGATCGGTCAAAAATAATGTGCTGCATGAAGGCAATTTAGTAAAAACAACAAAGGGTGCAACGAAAGTCACACCCTTTATATAAGTAGTTGAGCGCATATAATTTTTGATTCTGTGACGGCATCTTTCCCGCTCATATTTCGTTGAAAAGCCTTGCCGATAGGCATCGTCTATGTTTTTCGCCTCATCTGAACGAAAAATCTGCTCGGTCAAGAAGGGAATTTATTTACCCTCAACTACTTAGCATATTTTTGATCGTTATGATCCTAGATAAGTCTTCAACAACTTGCTACGGTTGGTCGCACGTAGCTTGCTGATGGCTTTGTCTTTGATCTGACGCACACGCTCTCTCGTCAAACCAAACTGCTCACCAATATCTTCCAAAGACATCGGATGCTCTACACCAATACCAAAATACAATTTGATCACATCGCACTGACGATCGGTCAGCGTACTCAATGAACGCTCTATCTCGCGGCGTAGTGATTCTTTGTATTCTAGCTTTTGATCTGTCTTCGGCGTCGTACTGTTTTCGAGCACATCTAGAAGTGAGTTGTCCTCCCCTTCTACGAAAGGCGCATCCATGGATACATGACGTGCCGCTACACCCAAGGTCGTCTCTACCTCTTCGGTCGGAATCTGCAATTGCTCCGCCAACTCCTCAGCAGATGGCTCTCGCTCGTACTCTTGCTCTAGCTCAGAAAAAGCTTTGTTGATTTTATTCAGCGAGCCGACCTTATTCAATGGCAAACGAACAATACGCGACTGCTCTGCCAAAGCCTGCAAGATCGACTGACGAATCCACCAAACGGCATAAGAGATGAACTTAAAGCCCCGCGTCTCATCGAATCGCTGCGCTGCCTTAATCAATCCTAAGTTACCTTCATTGATTAAGTCACTCAAGGATAAACCTTGGTTTTGATATTGTTTAGCTACGGAAACAACGAATCGCAAATTGGCTTTGGTCAGCTTCTCCAAAGCAATTTGATCGCCCTGCTTGATGCGTTTCGCTAAATCGACCTCCTCTTCTGGAGTCAGCAAATCGACTTTTCCAATCTCTTGTAAATATTTCTCTAGAGATTGACTCTCCCGATTGGTGATCGACTTTGTAATTTTAAGCTGTCTCATGCACTATTCTTTCTAATGAATGGTTTGCGTTCAATGACCGAATGCGTCCTAGATGAAGAAGGCATTCGGCTATCTTACATTTATTAAGAAACGTTCAAATAATTCAATCGACTATTTTACTAAAGCTGACTACGGAACGACCGATAGGAAGTAACACGGGAAGTTTTAGTAAAACTATTTGTCAACTTTTCCCGATAGCTATCGGGATTGAACAATGTTAAGTTTGTTTACGTATATTGTATGGAAAATGTTCAATTAGGCATATCCTTATCATCTACAATATCAAGTCGATTAAAGTTGAAAATTAGACAGTTGAAAGTGAGTAACTTCTGACAGCCTATTGTCATTTTCATTGTTGCTCTAACCAACGATCTTGAGATGCACTTAAACTATAAAAGTCACAGGGATAGTATAATTTAACACTCTCTTTTGACAAAGAGCCTATTTGCCTTTCTTCTTCGGCGCGATCATCACGATCATGCGACGACCTTCCATTTTAGGCAATGCCTCAGCAGAACCGTACTCATCCAGTTCTTTGATGAAACGTAGTAGCAACAACTGTCCTTGATCTTTAAAGACAATGGTACGACCTCTAAAGTAGACATAAGCTTTCACTTTCGCCCCCTCTTCCAAGAACTTTTGTGCATGACGCAGTTTGAACTCAAAGTCGTGATCATCCGTATTCGGTCCGAATCGAATTTCTTTGATGACTGTCTTCTTTGTCTTTGCTTTTAGTTCTTTCTCTTTCTTCTTTTTGTCGTACAAGAATTTCTTGTAGTCAATGATGCGAACAACAGGCGGTTTCGCATTGGGAGAGATTTCTACTAAATCGAGTCCAGCTTTTCTAGCCCAGTCTTTTACTTTGCGCGTATCATGGACACGACCGGGCTCTATATCGACCCCTATTTTTTCGCTAACTGCCGGAAGGTTGTCGCCGACTAGTCGGACTTCAGGTATACGGATGTTGTCGTTCGTTCGGTGTTGATCTTCTTCACGACGGCGCGTGAAATTTCTTCTTGAATATCTTCTTGCCAAAGGTTGAATTTTAATGAATAAATGATTGAGACGATAGACATTAGATACTAGATGTTAGACTTCCCAAACTACTGATAACTTAGTCTGTCTAAAGTCTAATCTCTATTATCTAACCTCTCTTCTATTATTGGAAGGTTTTTTAATGGGTAAAAGTTTTAAAAAGAATTGCCCAACACATGAAATTCTTCACATATTGGGCAAAATCTATTTATTTATATCTATTTGTAGATCGATAGGTGTATGCACATGACTAAAGTTGCGCGCTCGGGATGACATGTATTCCGATTGCATTCGGTCTCAATCCTCACCTATCACAAATCACCCTCTTGATACTAAGCATCCGTACCTACTTCGCTTACCATTCGTATTTTCAATACATTTTCATCCTCATCCAATATCGCCTCTAGCGTACTATTTTCAGCAGGTGTTTCATTCAAAATGAATTCTGCCAAAGGATCTTCAATGTATTTCTGAATGGCTCTGTTGAGCGGACGTGCACCGAACTGTGGATCGAAACCTTTCTCTGCCACAAAGTCTTTAGCATCTTCGGACAAGACCAATTTGTAAGTCATGCCTTCCAATCGCTTGTACAAATCTTTCAGTGTGATGTCGATGATCTTGAAAATCTCCTCACGACCCAAACTATTGAAGATGACCACATCGTCGATACGATTCAAAAACTCCGGAGAGAACGTGCGTTTTAGTGCATTTTGAATGACACCTTTCGTGTGATCGGCAGCAGAATCTTGACGCGCTTTTGTCGCAAAACCTACACCCTGACCAAAGTCTTTCAACTGACGCACCCCAATATTGGAGGTCATGATAATTAGGGTGTTCTTAAAGTCTACTTTACGACCCAAACCATCTGTCAACTGACCATCATCCAATACTTGCAATAAGATATTGTAGACATCAGGGTGTGCTTTTTCAATCTCATCCAACAGGATGACCGAGTATGGCTTACGACGGACTTTTTCTGTCAACTGACCGCCTTCTTCATAGCCGACATAGCCCGGAGGCGCACCGATCAATCGGCTCACGGAGAATTTCTCCATGTACTCACTCATATCGATACGAATCAACGCATCTTCTGAGTCGAATAAATATTCTGCCAAAGACTTCGCCAATTGTGTTTTACCAACACCGGTCGGTCCTAAGAAAATGAATGAACCAATCGGTTTGCTCGGATCTTTCAGACCTACACGATTTCGCTGTATAGCTCTTGTGATCGTTCCAATAGCAGAATCCTGACCGACGATGGACTCTTTCATATCATCTGCCATACCTACAAGTTTCACACTTTCGCTCTGTGCAACTCGTTTTACAGGTATACCCGTCATCATGGCGATTACTTCGGCGATATCTTCCTCTTCTACCGGATAGCGTTTCGTTTTGGATTCTTCTTCCCACTCTACTTTCGCGAACTCCAGCTGACGCACCAATTTAGATTCATTGTCACGCAAGTCAGCAGCACTTTCATATTGCTGATTTTTGACAGCTAGATTCTTCTCTTCTTTGATCTCTTCGATCTTCTGCTCCAAATCCTCAATATGCTTCGGTACATTGATGTTTTTCAAATGTACACGCGCACCTACTTCATCCAATACATCGATCGCTTTGTCCGGCAGATGACGGTCAGTGATGTAGCGATCACTCATTTGGACACAAGCTTCGATGGCATCATCTGAGTAAGTGACATTGTGAAACTCTTCGTATTTTGGTTTGATGTTCTCCAAAATATGCACCGCTTCTTCTGCTGAAGGCGGCTCGACCAGTACTTTTTGGAAACGACGATCTAATGCGCCATCTTTTTCGATGTGCTGACGGTATTCATCTAGTGTAGATGCACCGATACACTGCAATTCGCCTCTCGCCAATGCAGGCTTAAAGATATTGGAAGCATCTAATGATCCTGTCGCGCCACCTGCTCCTACGATAGTATGAATCTCATCAATGAACAAAATCACGTCGCGCGATTTTTCCAGCTCATTCATGATGGCTTTCATGCGCTCCTCAAACTGACCACGATATTTCGTCCCGGCAACCAAGGCTGCCAAATCCAACATGACGAGTCGTTTATCGAATAAGGTACGCGATACTTTCTTCTGCTGAATGCGCAACGCCAATCCTTCGACAATAGCCGTTTTACCAACGCCTGGCTCACCGATCAAAATCGGATTGTTTTTCTTACGACGACTCAAAATTTGAGAAACGCGCTCTATCTCCTTCTCTCTACCGATGATGGGGTCTAGTTTGCCATCCATCGCCAGTTTGGTGATGTCGCGACCGAAGTTGTCCAAGACTGGTGTGCGTGACTTGGTATTGCCACGTCGTCCGCCTTGATAGTTGCCACTTCTATCGTCTTCAAAGTCATCATCTTGATCAGAAGGTGCTTGAGCGAATGGTTCTGTGCCACCAAATTCTAGTTCCTGCTTCACAAACTCCAACTCGCTTTTGTAAGCTTCATAGTCTACTTCGTATTCGTCCAAGATGCGTGATGCCATATTTTCTCTATGCTTCAAAATAGAAAGCATCAAGTGCTCAGGTGCAACTTCTTCGCTTTTCAGCATTTTGGCTTCCAGAAAAGTAACTTTAAGTATTTTTTCTGCTTGCTTGTTCAATGGCAGATTACCTACATTCAGTGATGTATTGGCGGAACGTCTACGTTGGATGGACTCTTCGACTGTATCTTGTAGATCATCTATGTCTACTTCTAAAGAATCTAGGACGCGTACGGCCAAGCTATCTGCTTCTACGACAATGCCGAGTAGCAAGTGTTCTATGCCAATAAAATCATGCCCCAAACGCAATGCAGCATCTCTACTGCGGCGAATGACCTGCTTGACTTTTGGCGAAAATCTTTTATTCCTATCCATAATGTAAATGTGCTAGTCTAGATTATGTATCTGCTCGAATATACGAGCATGATGTTATAAGGTTTTTAATCTCATATTCCATTCGGCGAAACAATATTATACATTTCAATATGGAATACAAAAATTTGACAGAGAGAAAAGTTCAGCTCATCGACTTTCTGTCTATCGTAAATAACATAGAAAAAATGATGCCAAACTTTTTGACTTTTTCCTGATGTGACCTCTTTGATAAAGAACAACGCTATTTTCAGATTGATCGTTACCAACTTGTTAGAGAATCAGATAAAACAAAGCATGATCGAAAATTTTGTTTGTCAACAATTATTTTAGAAGCTAGTTTCAAATACAGCACCATAAACTACAGATAAGGAAATGATGACCGCTAGCTGACAGCTTGCTGATACGCAGATAGTTGAACAATTATGTCTTTGTAGATAATATATAAGGTGTATGACAAGCGTTTTGGCATAAAAAATGTAGATATACTCAAAGAATTAATACTTTTGCGCCTCAAAATCGTTCCCTAATCAATGTTCAAAGAACAACTGTATCAATCTCATTGACTATGTTCTTTTGAGCAGAATAGCAGATAAAATTTACCATTCATGAAATACAGTGTAGATAAACAAGCAGATTATACCGTTTTTGCGATGCAAGAAAAGAACTTAAACTCTCTTGTCGCACCGGATTTAAAATCAAAGTTTGTCGTTTTGTCCAATGAGGGCGTAGAAAATTTAATTTTGGACTTATCGGATGTAGAGTATGTAGATTCTTCTGGCTTGAGTGCCATTTTGACAGCTAATCGTCTCTGGAATCGCATTGGAATGTTCATTTTGACAGGTACCAACCAGCCAAACGTTCAGAAATTGATCGAAATCTCTCGCCTAGATTCTGTTTTGACTATCACGCCGACTTTGCAAGAAGCAATTGATTATGCGCTCCTGTCTAAGGTAGAGCGTGATTTGGAGAAATAATTTATTTCATGGATTATGAGTCATAATCCATGATTCATGACCTATGCGCTATTGTGAAATTTCAAGTCCACATACTTGGTGCCAATGCGGCAATCCCAGCACACGACCGAATGCTGAGCGCACAAGTCGTCAACAGCGAAGATCGATTGTATCTGATCGACTGTGGAGAAAGCACACAGATACAACTCGATAAGTGGGCGATCAAAAAGATGAAAATCAGACAGATTTTCATCAGTCACCTACACGGTGATCACATTTTTGGGCTACCGGGATTGGTCACCAGCTTTGGTTTATTGGGACGTGAAAATGCACTCGATATTTTTGGTCCTGTCGGACTCAAACGATGGCTTCAGTCTGCACTTGATTTTTCCTATTCGCATATTCCTTACAAACTCCGTATTCATGAGTTGGATGCCGATCAGCATCGGCTCATTCATTCTGATCAGCGCGTCGATGTATACACCATCCCATTGGAGCACCGTATTCCTACCTGTGGCTACTTGTTTAGAGAGAAAAAGCGCTCGCCTAAGATTCTGGCAGAGCAGATAGAGCGGTATCAAATGAGCATTGAGCAGATCAAAAAAGTAAAATACGAAGGAGAGGACTTAGAGTTAGCAGATGGGCGAGTCATCCCAAATAACGAACTTACCGTCCTGCCACCATCACCGAGATCGTATGCTTATTGCTCGGATACGCGCTATACCGAGAAAATCATTCCTTATATAAAAGGTGTCAGTTTGCTGTATCATGAAGCAACTTTCTTACATAAGCATATCGCACACAGTACTCCTTCTATGCACAGTACCACTATACAAGCGGCACAAATAGCACAGCAAGCAAATGCTAAGCAACTGCTAATTGGACATTTTTCTTCTCGCTATCAAGATTTGGAAATCCTAGTAGAAGAAGCGCGAACTGTTTTTCCCAACACAGAACTGGCGCTACAAGGAAAGGTATTTGAAATGAAATTTGACAAATAGCAACTATATTTTGTCCAAAATCGCCCAAAAAATCTGGTATTGTCCGCGATTCGTGACCGGACGTTCTCTCTAGCAACTGGCGAAAATCTAAACAGCGATTTGCTTGCCATTACGATCTATCTGACGAAGGTAGAAGATGAGTGTCTACTTATGAGTTTTGCAGACTGAATTTGTTGGAGAAACTGAGTCAACTGATCGCCTTTCAGTTCTCTCAAAACATTTGAGAAAGTACAATTGGATACTCACCGAACTAGGGCAAACGCATCAAATTCCTTTTTGCTCTTTGATTTATCAAATGATTCAATTTTTCAGCGACATGAGCATGGTATTTGTCTCCCCGAGAGTCGGGACAGGCAAAGCCGACGGGCTATTCATTTTGGCCCCGCAAGCGG
>JBCDHX010000166.1:0-12208 GCA_038749535.1 Bacteroidota bacterium | reverse complement strand
TTGTCCATTCTGTAAGCCTAGCAAAGCTGCTTGCTCAAATGCCGAATAATCGAATCTCTTCTGCTTTTTCTTCTTACTCATTTGTGTCGCTTTTTCCAAAGTTAACTACTTTTGGTTTGACACACTTCTCTGAATACTCCCCAAAGCATTTTGAAAAATGCTTTGCAACTTCAACATTTTATTTCTGATACGCCTCCATCGCTCCCCTCACGCTGCCTTCTTTCAACAACAAATCATTTGCCGCCTCATACGCCAATCCAGTCGCTTCCATTACCATTTTCGTCCCTCGATCCACCAGTTTATCATTACTCAATTGCATATCGACCATTCGGTTGTCTAGCACACGACCCAGCTGAATCATGACACTTGTACTAATCATATTGAGTACCAACTTTTGTGCTGTTCCAGCTTTCATACGCGTGCTTCCAGTCACAAACTCAGGTCCTGTAACGACTTCAATAGGAAAGTCAGACTGCTCAGCGAGAGGCGAACCTTCATTACAAGTGATGCAGCCAGTTGTCACATCATTGGCGCGACAATCTTTCAAGCCATGTACCACATAAGGCGTCGTGCCAGAAGCCGCGATACCGATGACCACATCCCCATCATTGATGAGGTATTCTTTTAAATCATTCCAAGCTTGTGTGTGACTATCTTCTGCAAATTCTTTGGACTTTCGGATGGCCTCATCGCCCCCAGCCATCAACCCGATAACCCAGTCGTGGGGTACACCATAAGTCGGTGGACATTCAGACGCATCGACGACTCCGAGTCGTCCGCTTGTCCCTGCACCAATATAGAATAAGCGTCCACCAGCCTTCATTTTTTCTGCGATCACTTTGACGAGTGGTTCTATCTGTGGAATGGCTTTTTCGATGGCAAGTGGGACAGTTTTGTCCTCTTGATTGATGTTGGTGAGCAGTTCATGGACGCTCATTTTTTCGAGATGACGATAGTGGGAGGGTTGTTCGGTTGTGCGCTGCATGGTAGAGACGTTCGTTAGACGTTAGATAGTAGACAGTAGACTTATTTCGCTGAAAGCTATTTAGAGAAAAAATATACTTTGAAAGTCTCTGTCTTCATACCTACGTATTAATGAAAACTGAGCAGCAAAAGTAGCTAATTCTTCAGAAGGATTCTTCTTTAAAATAACGAATTACTTCTGACATTCTCATTATCTCACTGCCTCACAATCTCTTAGTATCTCACCACCGCTAGCGGCATCTTCGGATCAAAGCTACCCATCAGGAGTGGCGTTTGCATACTTGCTGTATACTGACGGACATTTTGGCGAGCGTAATTGAAAAGCTCTTGCACATTGACGATGCGATCTCCATTGCGGTCAGCTCGACCTTTGAGTCCTTTGATGATGAAATAGCTAAATACGCCGGAACGTAGACCACCGTCTTCCAGTGAATATTCCTTCTCTTTGGAAGAAAGCAAGAGTGCAGTGCCACCGCGTGTTTGCTCGAAAGTACGATAGTAGTGTGCTAAGCTTTTATCGATATTACTAGAGCGAAAACCTTTGTAACCTCCTGAATGACAGGCATCTACGATGACAACTTTGTGCTTGGCACGACTCTTGTCGATGAGTTCCTTGATTTCATTGTGGTAGACAATGTTATGTGTGCCGTCGTAGTCAACAGGTAGAAAGCTAGACTCTAGACCATGACCGGAAAAGTAAAACAGCGCCACATCATTTTCATCAGCTTGCATCAAGACACGCTTCGTCGTCGCTAAAATATTGCGATAGGTCGCATTTTCGTCGATGAGGACACGGACTTGATTATCCGGCAGTGCGCCGCCTTCGGGACTCTTCAGAAACGCAAACAATTGATAAGCATCATCATCGGTAAATCGTAAGGATGGCATATGTTCGTAACTACCGACACCGATGACCACTGCCCAAACTTTGACGTCGTTGTTGACGGAGCGAGTCGTTGAGAAATCGGGCTCTGCTGCGGTATTGTTTCTTGTAGTGGTAGGAGAGGAGGTCGGACTTTGATAAGCGTATACTTCTTTAGCCGTTTTACCTTCTATCCACATTTCTGATAGGACATCGCCATCTGCTTCTGTGAGTGTGCCTTCGCCGTGATATTTGCTATTCTTCCAATAGCCTTTGTAAGTTGCGCCGTAGACATAAGTCATGACGCCATAGCCATCATATTTGCCGTCTCGGAAGTCACCTTCGTAGACATCTCGATTCGCTTTTTGAAATGTGCCTTTGCCATGCGGATTACCTTCTAGCCATTCGCCATCATAGATGTCTCCATTGGCGTATTCCATGCGACCGATGCCGTGGAGTTTACTTTGCTCAAAGTTGCCAAAGTAGACATTGCCGTTGTCATAGATCATGCGACCTTTGCCTTGCGGTCGTTGGTTACTCCAATTGCCGATGTAGCGATTGCCATTGCGAAACTGCAACATCCCTTTCCCCGCAATTTTTCCATCTCTGAACTCACCCTCATAGATCGCACCATTGCCGTAGTCCATCTTGCCTTTTCCATTCTGACAATCTCCGGCAATACAACGCTGTGCATATAACTGTAATCCAAAACCCAAAACCAATGCGAATGTGATAATCAGACTTCTCATCTTTCTAGTGTGTTCGAGTGTGAGTAAATGGTTGTTATTTGTTGCTAGTGAATGCCGTTTGTGATGTTGATAGAGATCAAGTGTGAAGGATGATTGTAAAACTGTATAATACCTATATTATTGTTTTTTGAAATGTAGCACTAAGTATTTTAAGATTTTATTTGCATAATGCGAGAGCAGTTAGCCATGAGCTATTAGCCTTTAGCTACTTTGAGTATGAATCTTAGCTCAATTCTATCAGCTTAGAAAAGGGATTAAAAGGTAATCATGGCTCCGTTAATGTATTGTCAAAGACCATTATAGAGGACTGAATTAATGAAACTTTCCAAATTATCATCTGTTTTAGCAGCGTTAGTAATTAAACAATAGAAAAGATGACAAAGCAAATTCTTTGGAGCGTCTGCGCTTTACTGCTAATGACCGCTTGCAATAACAAAAACAATGTCAGCAGTACAGAAAGTTCCGTCCCGGTGACTTTAGTTTCCAATCCAGTAGACCGTGATGACTTGTCTGTGGCGACCTTTGCAGGAGGTTGTTTTTGGTGTACGGAAGCTATTTTTGAAAGAACAAAAGGTGTAGAAGATGTGGAATCCGGTTACACGGCAGGAGAGACCAAAAATCCGACTTACCAAGAAGTAGGACGCGGTGTGACAGGGCATACGGAGGCCATCCAAATCTATTACGATTCTACGGTCATCGACTATGCAACGCTATTTGAAATTTTCATGGCGACGCACGACCCGACTACACTGAACCGCCAAGGGCCTGATGTGGGTACACAGTATCGCTCCGGTGCTTATTATCGCAATGATGCAGAGAAAGATATCATCGAGGAGCATATCGCTTACTTGAATAAAAGTGGTAAATATGCCAATAAAATTGTTACAGAAGTCGAGGCTTTCGATGTGTTTTATGTCGCCGAAGATTATCATCAAAACTACTATGAGCTACATCCTGAGGTGGGTTATGTACAGCGCGTTTCGCGACCAAAAGTAGAGAAGTTCAAGAAGCTATATGCTGATACTTGGTTGAAGGAGAAGTATAGAGTGACAAAATAGAATGAAGATATAAAGATTGATGAACTGCTTAGTTGTGAATATATGTTATCTCCCGATAGCTATTCGGACTTCAGTTCATCAGTTCTACAAAAAAAGGAAACATGGCATACAACAAGCTCACCCCACAAGAGGAATACGTCATTGACAAAAAAGGAACAGAGCGTCCATTCACTGGTCAGTACGACAATTTTTACAAAGCAGGCACTTACATCTGTCGGCGTTGCAATAACCCACTTTATCTCTCGACCGATAAGTTCAAATCCGGCTGTGGCTGGCCTTCATTTGATGATGAAATCGAAGGAGCTGTTAAAAGAGAACGAGACGCCGATGGTCG
Organism: Bacteroidota bacterium; assembly: GCA_038749535.1. GTDB lineage: Bacteria > Bacteroidota > Bacteroidia > Chitinophagales > Saprospiraceae > JAAUTG01. Next base: position 8,221 of record JBCDHX010000166.1, on the reverse strand, counting down.
ACGCGTCGAGATTGTATGTAACAATTGCAATGGACACTTGGGACACGTATTCATAGGCGAGCGGCTTACCGCAAAAAATACCCGCCACTGTGTCAATTCCATCTCTATGAAATTCATACCGGAAGGCGAAGAGCTGCCAGAAGTAATGGATAAGTAGCCACTGCTCAATTTCTCTTACTCTCACACTCTCAAGAGTATGCGTATTTTCTTAATCGGTTTCATGGGTAGCGGCAAAAGTCATGTCGGCAAACGGTTGGCAAAGACATTGTCCTATGAATTTATTGATGCCGATCAGCATCTGGAAGAACAGAGTGGCATGAGTATCAGCGATATTTTCGCGACGCGTGGAGAAGGGGGGTTTCGGAACTTAGAGTCAGCAGCTTTAAAGTCATTGGGGACGAAGAGTAATTGCATCATTTCGACTGGAGGTGGCGCACCTTGTTTTTTTGACAATATGGAATGGATGAATGCGAATGGGGTAACGGTCTATCTCAAAGTCGCGCCTGCCATTCTATTGGAAAGATTGTTGCCACGTACCGAAAATCGCCCTTTGTTGATTGGGAAATCACCCGAAGAGCTAGAAGCGTTCATCAAAACCAGTCTAGTAGAACGCGCGTCCTTTTATGAGCAAGCAGAAATTATTTTGAATCAAACGACTATAGATATGGATAGAGTCGCTTTGCTGCAAAATGCACTAAAAGAACATCTGCTCTAGACTACCAATAAGGAAATCAAGATCACCAAAATGACCAAAATACCCGCCGCCCACATATTGTGTTTGCGCTCCATGGCAATCGCCTTTTTTCTGGCTTGATTACGCGCAGTCGGCGCTTCTGTGTCGAGCTTGCAGTTGTATTTGAATTGCTCATTTTCTTCCAAAATTGATAATTGTAGCAGCTCATCACCTATGAAAAAAGTGTAGTCTTTGCTCTGTTTGACATTAAAATCGATGGTCATCACATTGTTGTTGCAATAAATAATGAGGTGACCGGAAGGACCGTGATACAAACCAATCTTATACTGTCTGCCAAAGCGATCTGAGAAATTCCAGTAAAGTTGCTGCATGATGAGAAGCGTTTTCGATCAAGAAAATATAGCTGTACGCGCATCATACAATTTACGATAACTTGCTGAAATTAGAAAAAAGCAGATACGTTTTAACAATTATAAATTTGTCCAACCAATCGTTCTACGAAATCATACAAAGACAGACCATTGTAATACCCTAATTTCGATCCGCTTATCTTTCTTCTCGATGCACCGCTTCCATCGAAAAAGCCGGTGAACAAATGGCAATGTACTCACACGCTTCTTCAAATGGATTGCTGTACTGAATCCGTGTATTCTTCTGAATATGAATCGACTGACCGGCTTCTAAAACGATGGTTTCACCTTCAATGATAAACTGTTTCTTTCCCCGTATGATGTACGTATATTCATCAAATTCTGGCGTCTGAAACGGCTCACTCCATCCCGGCGGCGCGACCATATGTGCGATGCTAATCTGACTATTTCCGGTGGTGGCGAGTCCATGATGCTCTTCTATCAATTTACCATCTGTAGTAGGGACGACAAATGGTGCTGTTTGTATGGTGTATTTTTTCATGCTAAACACTTTAATATAATGAAGATCTAAATTTTACCAAACGCTACGTATCGCTTTCGTCCTTCAACATTCGGCATTCCTTGTTGGATATTCGATATTCTTTCAGAATATTGAACAGAGGAGCAATTGAATATTGAAGTATTTGCTTTCGTTTTTAGGATTAGAATTTCATCGACCGTTACGCGCCGTTTTCAATATTCGAGATTCCCTACCGTACTTCCAATAACTCAAAAGACTCAGGAATCCTCTCTTTCAGATGTTCTTTAATCTGCTCCACCGTCGCTGTATTAATGTCCAAATTTTCCCACCAAATCCGATAATCGACACCTAGCGCAATAGTTGCATCAAAACCCGTCAAAATCATGAAATCTGAGACCAGCTCTACTTCGGCTTGCCACTCAGATTCTAAAATATTAATTGATAAAGTATCAGACAAAGCAGGTCGAATCAAGGTCAGCGAAACCACTTCATACTCGCCGCGCTCAAAGTTATATAAGGTGCTATCGCCTAGTTCGAGTGGATGATCGTCGGGTAACTTGGAAGGCAACAGATTACGTGTGTCCTCCGGCAGCCCAATTCTGAAATTGAGCTGACTAAAGTTGCCATCTGTATTGATGACGCCGACGTCACGAGTGGAAATATTTTGACGATTGATGAGCGCAAAATTATCAGGAATCGAAATATCTATCGTATCACTATTCGCTAACTTGAACAAAGAAACTCGGTTCTCAACACCAAAAGCATCACCATTTGGTTTTTCCATCTTGATGTCGGATAAGTAGAATCGAACCTCGCTCAGTTGAAAAAAGCTCATGCTATCATCGACCGTATAAAAGCTACTACTATCAATATTGAAACGAATGGAAGCATTGGTATCTGGTAAACTGAAATTGTGCTGAATGGAAAGGCGTAGCTCCGGCAATTCACAACAATCTTCGCAAGCAATATCCGCATCAATATCAAAATTAGCCGCTCCAATATCGAGGCAGCCTTCTTGATTTTCGTAACAAGATGACAGCAGAATCACCATCATGACTAAACATTTAAAGCAGTAAAGGGTATCATTCATGAAGATCAATTGAATTGATTTTTTAACATCAAATTTGTGTCTTTTTGATTTTCTGTTCGTCAAAATAGAGAAACATTTATTGGGAAAGCGATGTTTTAAACAAAGTAAATTTCAAAGATGGGTTATTTTTAATATGAAAACCAAATAATCATCTTTGCCTACCCAAATTACAAACGCTAAAATTTATACAAGCATGATAGACGCAATTGCTGTTGCAGAACGTAAGTTAGAACAAAAAGGTTATCTCGATTTAGACGTCGATCCGACTTTAGACCTTTTTGAGGAAATCGAAAAACTCAAGAAAGAAAAGAACGCGATTTTATTGGCACATTATTATCAAGAATCCGAAATTCAGGACATTGCCGACTATATCGGTGATAGCTTGGGATTGTCTCAAATGGCTTCCAAGACGGATGCTGATATTATCGTTTTTGCAGGTGTTCATTTTATGGCGGAGACGGCTAAAATGTTGTCGCCACAGAAGAAAGTCTTGTTACCAGATTTGAAAGCGGGTTGTTCATTGGCAGATTCCTGTCCGCCTCATTTGTTCCGAAAATTCAAAGAGCAGCATCCAGATCACTTAGTGGTTAGTTATATCAATTGTACGGCAGAGTTGAAGACGTTGACAGATATTTGCTGCACTTCTACTAATGCGGTTCAGATCATAGACAGCATCCCAGAAGATCAGCCGATCATCTTCGCACCGGACATCAATTTGGGACGTTATTTGAAGAAAAAGTCAGGACGAGACAATATGATTTTGTGGAATGGCTCTTGTATGGTACATGAAATATTTTCTCACGAAAAAATCACCAAACTGCTCTTACGTCATCCTGAAGCAGAACTCATCGCCCACCCAGAGTGTGATGCTAGCATCATCGAGCAAGCGAGCTTTGTCGGTTCTACGACAGGTTTGTTGAATCATACGAAAGAAAGCGATACAGAAATGTTTATTGTCGCCACAGAAGTCGGCATTATTCACCAAATGGAAAAGGCATCGCCACATAAAAAATTCATTCCTGCACCACCAGATAACACCTGTGCCTGTAACGAATGTCCACACATGAAGCGCAATACACTGGAAAAATTGTATCTGTGTATGAAGTACGAGCAGCCGGAAGTGATTTTGGAAGATTGGGTGATTGAGCAAGGGGTGCCGAGTATAGATCGGATGTTGGAGATTTCGGCTAAGGCGGGACTTTGATAGCTATAAGCAGTGAGCTTTTAGCCGTTAGCTGCTCAATGAACGACTGAGTTACTGCTCATTCAGCTTAGTTTTTTGATTTAGGCTACAATACAAAAAGAGCGTTCCGATGATTCAGAACGCTCTTTTCTATTTTCTGTTTGGGTCAATTACTCTTATGCGAGTGCTTTTGGCTTCTCTACAAAGTAGTACACCACTGCCGTAACAATCGAGAAAAAGAAAGCTGCTACACTCCACAATACTTTTGCTGTAGTTGACAAGCTACGGTTGACGAACCAAGCGTTGTAAACGACCCATATAAATGCGATTAATGCTATTATTCCTAATACAGTTTGCATGACAATTTCTTATTTTATTTTAACAATCGGCTAGTCATTTCTTCCACTAAACCATTTGTATATAGAAGACTAAATGAGGGATGTGTGTTCGATTTTTTAGCTCAACTCAATGCCGCTGATATTGGATTATGATTCATTAGTGCTCCACGTTATCTTTGAAAAGCTAGTTTCTACGCTTACTTCTTGCTATTCTCTTCCAACATCATGATGTTGGTAGTTTTAGGTGAATTTAGACTTCATTTTTGAAATTAAGAACGCTAAATTGAGGTTTCGTTTTTTCTATTATCTATCAACTCATAAAACATGATACGCCAACTCTACTTTTTCTCCCTCATTTTCTGGTTTACTTCATCTGCTTCCGCTCAATTTTCTATCCCCGATATCCTCGACGCTCCTTTCCCAGACCATTTGACCGTCAGTCCAGATTCTGAGCATATCCTTTGGGTGAGCAATGCTGCTGGTGTCCGCAATATTTGGATGATCGAAGACGAAAAAGGGGCTCCAAAATCACTGACTGCTTTCACTAAAGACGACGGACAAAGCATCAGTAACTTAATCGTGCGAGAAAGCGAAAGTCAAGTCATCTTTGTACGCGGCGGTGCGCCCAATCGCCGAGGAGAAATCCCTAATCCACTGAGCACACCTCATCCGATTGAGCGATTGATCTTAGCTACTTCATTGGATGCAAATACTTCAATCGATACGCTGGTAACTGGCAGTTCTCCCACACTTTCACCTGATCAAAAACAGCTCGTTTACTTAATTAGAGGTCAAGTCTGGCAGTATGATTTCGAGACCAAAAAAGCGAATGAGTTATTCCATATTCGTGGTAGCGCAGGTCAGTTGAGTTGGTCGCCTGATAGCAAAAAACTGGCGTTTGTGTCTAGACGCGGCGATCATTCTTTTGTGGGCGTTTACGATCTTAGTTCAGAAAGTCTAACTTACATTTCGCCTTCTGTAGATTTGGATCAACAACCAGTTTGGTCGCCCGATGGAGCGGCGTTAGCTTTTGTCCGCGCCCCTAATGACCGAGATGCGCTCATTTTTACCGCACAGCGAGAAGCACTGCCATGGTCGATTTGGGTACATCGTTTTGCGGATGAAAAGACGACTATGCTTTGGAAAGCAAAAGCAGGGATGGGTAGCATTTTCAGGAGCGTCAATGCGAATCATCAGCTTCATTGGATGGCAGATGATCGCTTGATCTTCCCATATGAAGGAAGTGGCTGGCTACAATTTTGGTCGATTGATACTAAAAAAGGTAATCCAGCTCAACCACTCACCAAAAATGAAGACTTTGAAGTCCAATTCGCGCATTTGTCTCATGATAGAACAACACTTTTGTACAGTTCCAATCAAGGTGACATCAACCGCCGACACCTTTGGCAACTTAAAAGTGGTGGACAATCGACAGCTGTCACGCCTGGCAAAGGCATAGAATGGTCGCCCGTCATCACACCAAAGGGAAATATCTACTGTCTAGCCAGTACAGCCACCACGCCTGCTCAAGTCGCTCGCGTTCAAGATGGATTGACTTTTCTGACGACTTCAGATAGCGATTTTCCCGCTAGCAATCAGCTCGTGACACCAGAAGACATCATTTTCACTTCCACAGATGGCATGGAGATTTACGGTCAATTGTTTTTGCCCAAAAATTTAGATCGAACGAAAAAATATCCTGCTGCCATTTTCTTTCACGGTGGCTCTCGTCGGCAGATGTTACTAGGCTTTCATCATCGAGGTTACTATCACAACGCCTATTCTCTGAATCAATACTTGGCGAGTCAAGGCTATGTAGTTCTTTCTGTCAATTACAGAAGTGGCATCGGCTATGGACGCGACTTTAGAGAAGCTTTGAACTATGGTGCAGGCGGTGCAAGTGAAGTGCAGGACGTATTTGGCGCAGGTTTGTATTTGCAATCTTTAGATTATATAGATGACAAAAAGATAGGACTTTGGGGCGGTTCTTATGGCGGCTATTTGACAGCTATGGGACTCGCTAAAGCTTCTGATTTATTCGCCGCTGGCGTCAATATTCATGGGGTGACCGACTGGAATGTCGTCATTCAAAATTTCATTCCTAGCTACAGTCCTAACTCTCGTCCAGAAGCGTCTCAATTGGCTTTACAATCTTCCCTTTTGCCTTATCTGGATGGCTGGCGATCTCCAGTTTTGCTCATCCATGGCGACGATGATCGCAATGTACCATTTAGCGAAACGGTAGATTTGGCAGAAGAACTACGCCGAAGAGAAGTCCACGTCGAGCAACTCGTTTTTCCCGATGAAGTCCATGGTTTTTTGTTACACAGCAACTGGGTGAAAGCGTATGAAGCGACGGCTGATTTTTTTGATAGACACCTTAAATGACGAATTGATGAACTGCTGAATTGACAAAACATGATCTACATTCATCTAAGAAATATTCGTTACTGACGAGATTATCAATTCAACAATTTTTCAGTTCGTCAAAAAACATCTTGAGCAAAAAACTGAACAATTAGTCACCTTAGCTGTCTGCAAATCAAAATCTAGCTATGGACATTCACATAATCACAGTAGGTGACGAAATTTTGATCGGACAAACGATAGATACCAACTCGGCTTGGATGGGCGAAACGCTGAATCGTTTTGGCGCACGCATTCAAGAAATCACAACTGTCGCAGACGACCTAGAAGACATCACTAACTCTCTGGAGCGCGCTTTTGAGCGATGCGATATTGTATTGATGACGGGCGGTCTGGGACCTACCAAAGACGATGTGACCAAAAAGGCGATTACCGAATTTTACGGTACAGGATTTACGTTTTCACAGCCAACCTACGACCTCATCGTCGAGCGATTCAAAAAATGGGGACGCTCAACTACAGAAGCCCACCGCCAACAATGTTATATGCCCGAAAATGCGGAACTCTTGCACAACAAAGTCGGGACAGCACCTGGGATGTGGATGGAAAAAGAAGGTAAGGTACTGGTCTCTATGCCTGGTGTGCCTTATGAAATGAAATACTTGATGGAGGCAGAAGTGATTCCTCGTTTGGTACAGCAGTTTCAAGCTGAACCCATTGCGCATCGCACCATTCGGACGGTAGGAGAAGGAGAATCTCGAATTGCTGTACGCATCGAAGCATTTGAGGAAAATCTGCCAGATCATATCAAGTTGGCGTATCTGCCTGGATCGCTCCAAGTGCGGCTGCGGCTGACAGGAAGGGGGAAAACACAAGAAGTGTTGGAGCGAGAGCTCGAAGAACTGGAGCAGCAGCTTTTGCCCAACATCGAAGACTTAGTCTATGGTTTCGGGAAAACATCGCTGGAGGAAGCCATCGGGCAAATACTAAAAGCGCAAGGCAAAAAAATGGCAACTGCTGAAAGTTGCACAGGTGGCTATTTAGCGCATAAAATCACGAGTATTTCGGGTTCGTCGGCTTACTACTGGGGAAGTGTGATTGCCTATGATAATCAGATCAAGCAAGATTTGCTGGATGTACCCGCCGAGACTTTGGAAACAGAAGGTGCAGTGAGCGAAGCGACTGTCCGTGCGATGGTAAAAGGTTTACTGCAACGATTTCCTGTGGATGTGGGTGTCGCTATTTCTGGTATTGCAGGTCCTGGAGGTGGTACGCCAGAAAAGCCTGTGGGTACGATTTGGCTGGCAGTGGGTGATGGCGAACGCATTCATGCCCAAAAGATCAAACTGGGCAAAGATCGCTTGCGCAATATTCAGTATGCAAGTGTACATGCGCTGAATATGGTGCGGCAGTTTTTGACGGGGCAGTTGAGACTAGAGGTGAAGAGTGAAAAGTGAGAGTGTGACGTTCTCTAAATAAGGTTGACCGTTTATCAAATGACGATAGATGAAAAATGGCCTCTCTACCCGACAAAAAAGTGAGGAGGAAGAAAAAAGGCTTAGATTAGAGTAAGGAAAAAAGCAAAATCTAAGCCTTATGAAAAAAAACTGAGTACGAATATACAAGAGTTCTTTGACAAAGTCCACGATCAGATTATT
>JBCDHX010000165.1:0-12261 GCA_038749535.1 Bacteroidota bacterium | reverse complement strand
TTTATTGTATGTATTTATTAAAGATGGCTGGCTATCCATATAATACCAAGTCATTGACTGCTTGCACCAGTTCTTGGTTGTCGAAAGGTTTTGTTAAGTATACTTCGCCTCCTTTTTCGTAGCCGGTCATTTTGTCTTGATCTGTTCCTTTGGCGGTCAAAAAAATGATGTGTGTTGCTTCCAGTCTGGGATTGGCACGTATGCGCTTGGCGACTTCAAAGCCATTCATTTCAGGCATCATGATATCAAGAATGACCACGTCAGGCGTACTATCCTCTAGAAATGTGAGGGCTTCTTTTCCATTGAAAGCTTTCGCTACCTGATAGCCCTGCTGCTGCATCAAGAACTCAATAGGGATGATGATATTGGGTTCGTCATCCACTAATAGTATTTGTTTGTTAATCGTCATCGTTTTGATTGATACTTGTATTAAAATATTGGACTCATTATATCGTAGCCGCCTCCTCTCTTTAAGAAACTGTAGGTAGTACGCTAGCTCACCTTTTCGTCCAAAAGTGGTAAGCAAATACTAAAAATCGTTCCTGTAGCACACCGACTTTTCACTACAATATCGCCTCCATGTCGCTTGATGATTTCTTTTGTAATGGGTAGCCCTAGTCCTGTTCCTTTGGGTTTACCTAACTGACGATCAGTGAGTTGTGTAAATTTCTCAAATATCAACTCCTGCTCAGTTTCTGGAATGCCCACTCCATTGTCTTGCACACTGATGATGGCTTTATTCTGCTCTTCTGTGAGGTGGACAGTGATCTTGCCTGCATCAGCATCACAGAACTTCATGGCATTGGATAGTAGATTCAGGACAGCTTGGATTAGTTTATCTTGCATACCTAGTACGCGCACAGGTGTCTCAGGGAATACACAAGTTAGGGAAATATGCTGTGCTTTGACGGCTGCGGCTACACTATTGCAACACAATTGGGCGATTTCTTTGAGATCGAGGGCTTCAAAAACCCAATTGCCTTTAGCGTTTTGTAGTTTTTCTAGGTCTAGTACTTGATTGACCAATCGAGTGATGCGTTCGCTTTCGCCGACGATGATTCCTAGATATTGCTGCTGCTGATCGAGTGGCAAATGGTGGTTGTCTACCAGTATTTTGGCTAGTGACTTGATAGATGTGATCGGCGTCCGTAGCTCATGAGTGATGGTTGTGATAAAATCTGCTTTCAACAGGTCTAGCTCTTTGAGTTGGGCATTGGCAGCTCGGAGTTGTTGTGTGCTTAGTTCTAGTTCGCTCGACTTTTGTTCTAGTTCTTTTGAGTATTGAATAATTTCTTTGGTCTGCTCCAGAAAATCGAACATTTCTTCCAGGCTGATGGGATCTTCTTTGACCACATAATTCAAAATGATTTTGGAAGAGGCTGCTCCTATCGCTCCTGTGAGATGAACCTCCGCCAGCCGAATCAATTCTTCATCGGCAGCATCAATTTTGCTGATGTCTACGTCGTTTTCTTTTTCATAGCTAGATAGTAAATAGCGTGTACGAACCGCTCCCAAAAAGCGAATCATGATTTCTTCAATGTCCTTTACTTTCGCCTGTCTTTTGAGCAAGTCATATTCGCTGATGCCGCTTTGATATTTTTCGATGTGCACAAATAAGTCAGCCTGCGATAGCTCTAGTGGAGACAGTCGCGTTTGTAGCGAAATACCAACATAGGCTGTCGTATTGAACAATAAACTCCAAAATGCACCATGCGAAATATGATCCATCCCTGTTATGCCAAACAACTGATGGGGTTTGAAAAAAGAAAGACCAAACGCCCCATTTTCTACTAAATCTTCAGTAATCAATCCAATTTCGGTCAATGTAGGTAGAGGCAAACAGAAAAACCAAATGATAAATCCCAGCAACAAACCAGTAATCGCCCCTTGTCTAGTCGCACGCTTCCAGAATAGCCCACCTATGATAGCAGGGGCAAACTGAGCGACAGCGACGAAAGAAATCAGTCCTATGGAGACCAGCGTATACTGCGAACTCACAAACTTGAAGTAGCCATAAGCCAGAATCATCACCATCACAATACTTACTCGACGGATGCCCAATAGCTTGTCCGAAATGTCCACCGCCATGGTCGTTTTGATCGTCGAATAACGCAACAAAAATGGCATCACAATATGATTGCTGATCATGATGCCCAAAGCCGTCACCGCCACAATGACCATACTAGCAGAGGCAGAAAATCCGCCCAGCGCGACAAAGAGAGCAAGTATATTTTTACCTTCTGCTATCGGTAGGCTCAACACAAACATATCTGCATCCGCATCTGCGCCCAATAGCAGCGTTCCACCCACAGCAATGGGCAGCACAAATAGATTGATGAGCAATAAGTAAAACGGAAAAACCCAAGCGGCTTTCTTGACGAATCTGGGATTGGTGTTTTCTACCACAGCGACATGAAACTGCCGCGGTAGAAAAAGAATGGCAGACATAGAAATGAACAATAACCAAAACCACGACCATCCGCTGGTCCCATTCTCTTCCAAAAACAGAATAGAAGTGACTGCTTCTACCTGCGCGGCTTGTACGAATAGATCATCGAAGCCATCAAACAGTCCAAAGACCACAAAAATGCCAATTGCCAGAAAGGCAATCAATTTTAAAATAGACTCAAAAGCAACTGCGGCGACCAAGCCTTCATGTCGTTCATTGGGATCGAGATTGCGCGTACCAAATAGGATGGTAAATGCAGCCAATGCAATCGCAATGTACCAAGCCGTGTCCAAATAAAATGGAATACTCAGCAACTCTTCGCCCGTCCAAGCTTGCTTTCCCTCATGGGTCAAAATATCATAGCTTACTGCTGTTGCTTTCAATTGAATCGAAATGTATGGAATGATTCCAAATACAGCAATCAGCGTTGCCAAGACACCTAAAAAAGTGCTTTTGCCATAGCGCGAAGAAATAAAATCGGCAATGGAAGTAATGCGTTGTGCCTTACTGATCAAAATCATTTTGCGCAAAACAAACCACCAAACGACTGCTACGATCGTCGGTCCGATATAAATCGGTAAAAAATCGATCCCCGACTGAGCAGCTTTGCCCACACTACCATAAAAGGTCCAAGCGGTACAGTAAACACCCAACGAGAGTGCGTAGATGTAAGGATTGTTGACGAGACTCTTACCCTTCTTGCCACTGCGATCCGTCCACCAAGCGATGCCAAATAGGACACCCAGATAGGCGACATAGATGAGCGTGATGGAAAGAGGAGACATTGTCAAGTATGTTTGATGTTTGTTTGTGTTTACAGTTGACTAGGGTTATGCTCAGCAGCTACCTATGCCGGAATAGATGGCGCAACACAAGAATAACAAATAACCAGACCACAAATATATAAATGTAGAGCAAAGGCCATCCGAAAACATAGTATTCTTTGCCGAATAGACCCAAGAATGGAAAACTAAATAGCAAAAGAGAAAGCGCAAACAGCCCAATCAGCTTTGCATTTCGATCAGAAGACATAAATGAGTTAGTCTGCGGCATATCTATGGCTTTTGACCTCAATATGCAATGTTTATGTGGATTTTGAGTGTAGAATAATCAACTATTTGTGCAGTAGCATCGTGATCGTGAAGTCCTCGCACTATCTATTCCTTCAAAAAAGGCTCATCAAAGTAGTGATGTGTATGCTATTTGCTATACCGGAATAGCCCAAACCAGGTCGGTCGGATAAATTTACTCTTGTAAACTGCCCATAGCATCAGTAATGCAAAGCCACCTAAGCCAACGGAAGCCAACAAGTGACCCTGTAGCTGTGGTTCTAGAAAGAAGCGTAAGCACAATGTTAGCAATAGGTAGCACAAGACAAAAATATCTGATGCTCGTTCGTTGAGTTGAAATCTTCGTTTCATGTTTGTGAGTTGAAGTCAGGAATGAAGTAATTAGTGCTTTTAATGCTTGACTGTAAATGAAGTAATTCAGTGCGTGTTGAGAAGGTGAGGACTTTACTTTGAAGTAAAATCCTAACCAATAGCTCATCAATCTATTCGAATACTTATCAATGCTCCACAGCCTGAGCAGCCCCTCTAGGCACTCGAATGTCTTCTACCATGTACTGAACTTCCATAGGCGGGGGAGGTGTCATTTTATTGACGACTAGAGCGACGACGAAATTCAAAATCATCCCCAGCGTTCCTATCCCTTCCGGCGAGATGCCAAACCAATACTGATCCGGTGTACCGCCCATAAATTTAAAGTAAATGATATAGGCTGCGGTGAAGGTAATACCGACGATCATCCCGGCAATAGCCCCCTGCATATTCATGCGTTTAGAGAATATCCCCATGATGATGGCAGGGAAGAAGGAAGCCGCTGCCAGCCCAAAAGCGAATGCGACAATGGCGGCAACATAGTCAGGAGGATTCATACCAGCATAGCCCGCTATGACGACAGCTACACCGATAGCGATACGTGCTGCTCTGAGTTCTCCCTTTTCAGAGATATTCGGATGCAACCATTTTTTCAGCACATCATGAGAAATGGAAGTAGAGATGACCAGCATCAGTCCTGCTGCTGTTGATAATGCTGCCGCCAGACCACCGGCCACCACCAGCGCGATCACCCATGCCGGAAGATTGGCGATTTCAGGATTAGCGAGCACCATGATGTCTCTGTCAATGATGAGTTCGTTGCCTTGCCAGCCGTTCGCTTCTGCGACAGTTGCGACGAAGGTTTCGTTTTGGTCATTGTAGTACTGTACTTTACCATCTCCGTTTTTATCTTCATACTTGAGTAGTCCGGTTGTCGTCCAATTGCTGAACCAGCCCGGCATTTCTGCATATTCTTTATTATCGACTGTATTGATTAAGTTGGTTCTTGCGAATGCAGCGATGGCAGGTGCAGTCGTATACAGCAATGCAATGAAGACCAATGCCCATCCCGCTGACTTACGCGCATCCGATACTTTGGGGACAGTAAAAAAGCGAACGATGACGTGCGGTAATCCTGCCGTCCCTAGCATCAAGGCAGCAGTCACAAAAAACAAGTCGATCGTTGGTTTATTGGCAGTCGTATACTCCTTGAATCCTAGATCGGTATGTAGCTGATCGAGTTTTGCCAAAAGGGGTGTTCCATCTTCTAGCGTGCCACCAAAACCAAACTGTGGAATCGGATTGTCCACCATGATGATGGATATAAAGATAGCAGGGACGAGATACGCAAAGATGAGTACACAAAACTGTGCTACTTGCGTGTAGGTAATCCCTTTCATTCCACCCAATACGGCATAGAAGAAAACGATGGCGACACCAATGAGTACACCAGTGGAAAAGTCAACTTCCAAAAAGCGTGAGAAAGCAATGCCCACTCCTTTCATCTGCCCTACTACATAAGTAAAAGAGACAAAAATGGCACAAAGTACCGCCACGATGCGTGCTGTCTGCGAATAGTAGCGTTCGCCAATAAAATCCGGAACCGTAAATTTGCCAAACTTCCTTAAATAAGGGGCTAGTAAAAGCGCAAGCAGTACATAGCCACCTGTCCAGCCCATCAGATATTGAGCGCCGTCATAGCCCATGAAAGAAATGAGTCCCGCCATAGAAATAAAGGAAGCGGCTGACATCCAGTCGGCTGCCGTTGCCATACCATTGAGCACGGGGTGGACGCCACCGCCTGCAACGTAGAACTCAGAAGTAGAGCCGGCTCGTGCCCAGATGGCTACACCTATATAAAGTGCAAAGGTCAAACCGACAATGATAAAAGTCCAAACTTGAACATCCATGATGATTTGTTTATAGTTTACTCACGATAGAGCAAAGTAGATTTAAAATTGATTGTTTTGTCAAAGTAAGTGATCGGATAAAAGCTCACTTATCTAACTGATTGATAGAAGTTTACATTTGACTAGTCGTCATTTACATCATACTCATGATCGAGTTTATTCATACGACTGACGTAGACGAAAATGATGACAATGAAGACATAAATAGAGCCTTGCTGTGCAAACCAAAAGCCCAGCTTGAAGCCTCCAATTTGAATGTTATTTAAAGGTTCTGCCAGTAAAATACCGAAGCCATAGGAGGCAATGAACCAAACGACGAGTAGCATAAGGAGCAGGCGTACATTTTTCTGCCAGTACTCTTTTAAGTTCTTATCAGACATAGTTTAATATTTAAATTACAGTATTTATATATCTAGATGATTAGATGTCATAAAGTTAAAGAAAAACATGCATTTGCAAACGAAGCTGAGAAAGCGCATCCGCCTGAGTAGCGATAGCTGCTTCACGTACATCCCCCATGATGCGATGATATTCCAAAGTCAGTTTAGCATTGTGTCCATTGATGAAGTAATTCAGTCCGATGTCTAGCGCATTCACAGGATCATCGAATCCTTCGTAGTTGCCATTATTGAAAGCTACGTACGGCATCAGTTTTGTAGCTTTTAAAAAGTATCCAAACTGTCCGTAAAGAGCTGTTCCTGTACCTGCCCATCGACTGACATAGTTTTCGCCATAGTTGAATCGCATGAGCGCACCGTAGGCGTTAATGGCATTGCCTTTACTACCTACCGGCATATCTAAAAAGGCATCGACTGCCAGATGTGTCACACTACTGTGTCTACCTGCGCTGTCGTTGTACATTCCATTGGGATGAGCAAAGAAGCCTGCACCTATACCAAAGACTCTCTTTTTCCCTAGATAAGTGCCCACTTGATAAGGCAGTTTGGTCGATTCTTTATCCCAAAAGTTGTAGCGAAAATAGCCTTCCAAAATCGTATTGGCAGTTGGATTGTTGCTATCATCTTGATTTAAGACGCCTGTATAGGTCAGTCCACTATCTTTCAGCCCGAAGTCTTTCCCATTGCCTAGCGTGTTGCGTAGCGGTGAGTTCAAGGCAACTCTATAATCAAATTTGCCGATCTGCCCTTTGGCGTAGACGCCCAAATGGCGAGCAAACTGATCGGTAACGCCTAACGAATGCCAGGCAACGAAAGGACGCGACTGATCGAGCGTCATAAAGTTGAGGGTACTTTGATTGGACAACCGAGTGAGCCCCTTCCAATAGTGCAATCCACCTCCCATATACAAGGCGTTGTTGATTTTGAATTCTCCCCAAGCACCATGCAAAAAGAGTTGTGGAGCATCTCCATTGCCACCTAATGAGGTCAGATTGTTCGGCGTCAGACTATTGAGCCCAAAATGGGAGAGAATCAAAAAGCGCGGCGATACCTGAGCAAATGCCAAAATGCGAGAGCGGCGGATGCTAGGCGTGACTTGCAACTTTGCTCCTTCATTCTCTAAATTATTGGTAGTCGCCCATATTTGATGCCACATGATGAAGCGGATATATTTCTTGCCATCTTCACTTAGGCGCACTGTCAGCGGCTTGTAAGTGTGGTCTTCTTTGGGCAATGTTTGTTCCTGTGCATTCGCCTTGTTGGCTATCAGTAGCAACAAGCAAAAGAGAGTGGTACAGGAGAAGTATTTTCCGTTTTTCATAATCAATAAAGTTGTTGTGAGTTGGTCTGTATCCTGCAAGAATTAGAATGAAATCGGCTGCAATATATATACAAATCTATATAAATAGATGATTTAGTTTATTATTTTTTGTTTTTTCCAAAAGAAAAGCACTTAAAACGAATGAATATCGGGTATTCATTCGTCAAAAAATAGAATAATCCATTGAATATTTGGAATAGAGAAACAGAGGAAAGAAAGGCAGGTATAGCGTCAGACAGTATTAGTGAGTCTTGGTAACTAAAAACAGTAGGTGTAAACTACGGGCTGAAAGGACTTATGACTATAGTACTTTGGTCAAAATATCTACGATGTGATAAAACTCAGGTGTCGTCAATGAATACAGCGAATTTCTACCATCGCGCTCTACTTTGACGATTGCTTTATTCTTCATGATCTTGAGGTGATGAGAAGCGACTGCCTGCTCGATCTGTAGCTGCTCATAGATTTCAGTTACCGTCATTTTTCCATTTCTATGTAGCATCTCGATGACTTCTATGCGGATAGGATGAGCTATAGAACGCAGCGTTTCTGTAGAATTTTCTAGAAAGGCAAGATCTAAAGTGGTCTTCATATACTTAGATATATAACTATTTATCTGTATCAATAATACAGGAAACGGCAGCTCTAAGAATTTGTTTAGCCTTCATTCTGATTTTGAGTCCATATTTCAGACTAGCTATACGTTGAGGAATGAAGAAAAAATAAAGTATCGAAATAGAACGTAGCTAGTTTGTCGGCAGGCAAGGCAAAAAACGCAGTCCTAGCAGGGCTAAAGCGAGTATTTTTAACGCAGCATGGCGGCGAAAAGCAAGTTCAAATCGAAAGGTTATTATTTTTTCATTCCTAAGCATACTTTTGCTCTTCATTCCTCTGTCTCCATTGTACCTTTAAAACTCAAACATTTTGTTGGTTTTGTTTTAAGATTTGTGTACTTTTATCCTCTTAATTTGAGATAAAAACAGTTTGACGATTTGCTCTACACTCTACAAATAACCCAGTTGTTATAGTTGAACATTTATCAAAAGCTGAACAAGTCTCACATCTCGATACTCATAATCTCACATCTAAAAAATAATGGCAAAATCAAACTATACAGAAGATAACATCCGCTCTCTCGACTGGAAAGAACACATTCGGATGCGTCCGGGGATGTACATCGGAAAGTTGGGCGACGGCTCAGCAGCAGATGATGGTATCTATATCTTAATCAAAGAAGTAATCGACAACTCCATCGACGAATTTGTGATGGGCAACGGTCGGCAGATCGACATTAAACTGGAAAACGGCGAGGTGCAAGTGCGTGACTACGGGCGTGGTATTCCGCTAGGCAAAGTGGTCGATTGTGTGTCCAAAATCAATACGGGTGGAAAGTATGACTCCAAAGCATTTAAAAAATCAGTGGGACTGAATGGTGTCGGTACGAAAGCCGTCAATGCCTTGTCCAACTACTTCCGCGTCGAGTCGATAAGAGAAGGCAAGAAAAAAGTAGCCGAGTTCGAACAAGGTGAGTTGCTGAAAGATCACCGTAATAAAGCGACTCAGGAGGAAAACGGGACGATGATTCTGTTCCGACCGGACGATTCCATCTTCAAAAAGTATACATTTCGCAGCGAGTACATCGAAAATCAGCTGTGGAATTATGCGTACTTGAATGCTGGACTCAAACTACAATTCAACGGCAAAAGCTTTCAGTCACGTCATGGACTCAAAGATTTGCTCAATCGTAAATTCAGTGAGACCAATCTACGCTATCCGGTTATCCACTTCCGAGGAGAAGATATTGAGTTTGCGATGACGCATGGCGATCAGTACGGAGAGCAATATTTCTCCTTCGTCAATGGTCAAAATACCACTCAAGGTGGGACACACTTAAATGCTTTCAAAGAAGCCATCGGCAAAACGGTACGCGAGTTTTTCAAAAATAAATACGACGCCAAAGATGTCCGCACGTCCATCATCGCTGCGGTCAGCGTAAAGGTGGAAGAACCTATATTCGAGTCACAAACCAAGACCAAATTGGGGTCTACGGAGATCGCGCCGAAAGGGGAAACCATTCGTACGTTCATCAACAACTTTGTCAAGAAAGAGCTGGATGACTTCTTGCACAAAAATCCCGAAGTCGCACAGGCGATAGAAAAGCGCATCAAGCAATCCGAGCGCGAGCGCAAAGAGATCGCCGGCATCAAAAAACTAGCCAATCAGCGCGCTAAAAAGGCGAATCTGCACAACAAAAAGTTGCGCGACTGCCGGATGCACTTCAATGACAGTAACCGCAAAACGGAAGAAGAAGATCGCATGGCGACCACTGTCTTCATCACGGAAGGAGATTCGGCAAGTGGCTCCATAACCAAAGCGCGAGACGTACAGCGACAGGCAGTATTTAGTTTGCGTGGAAAGCCGCTCAACTGTTTTGGGCTGACCAAAAAAGTGGTTTATCAAAACGAGGAGTTCAACCTGCTGCAGCACGCCCTCAACATAGAAGATAGCTTGGATGATCTGCGCTACAACAGAGTCGTCATCGCCACGGATGCCGATGTGGATGGTATGCACATCCGACTGTTGCTGCTCACTTTCTTCTTGCAATTTTTTCCGGATTTGGTGCGCAATGGTCACTTGTACATCTTGGAAACGCCACTTTTCCGTGTGCGCGACAAAAAGCAAACTTTTTATTGCTACAATGAGCAAGAGAAACAAGAAGCCGTCAATAAGCTACGCGGCAAAGCAGAGATCACGCGCTTTAAAGGATTGGGAGAAATTTCGCCAGATGAGTTTGGTGACTTCATCGGAGAGGATATCCGACTAGAGCCGGTCATCTTGAATGAAGAAACGGATATCGAAAAACTGATGTCTTACTATATGGGCAAAAATACGCCTCAGCGGCAGACCTTCATCATCGACAATCTACGCGTCGAATTAGATGATGTGGATGACGAAGAAGTCGTGGAGGATATCATTGAAGAGAAGATCGGAGAAGAGTTGATTGCGATATAAGCAAACTTTTGTTTTTGTTTTGGAAAGACCAAGTTGCGGTAAGTGGCTTGGTCTTTTTGATTAAACTGCTGTTTTGATTCAGCATTTTTAGCTATTTTTGCTGAAATGAAACAGCAAAATGAACAAATTAAAAGAGAGGTCAGCTAGATTGATTGAAAACGTTGATCTGAGTTTTCAAAGAGAAGCTGTTCATCAGATCAAATGGGATTGGCGACTGATTTCTCTTTTAGGAGCGAGAGGAGTCGGTAAAACAACGCTACTGCTACAACGTGCCAAGCTATCCAATCATGCAGAAGGAGAAGCCATTTACATTACGATGGATGACATCTACTTTACAAATCATCTGCTAAGTGATTTTGTGGATGATTTTTACAAGTTAGGCGGCAAAGTGCTGTACATAGACGAAGTACATAAATATCCAGGTTGGGCGAGAGAGATCAAAAATATCTATGACTTTTATCCAAGCCTCAAAGTCGTTTTTACAGGCTCTTCCATCATTGAATTGCTCAAACAAGAAGTTGATTTGAGCCGTCGTGCGCTTCTGTACGAACTACAGGGTTTGTCTTTTCGTGCTTATTTAAAAGTCAATGGACTGCTAAACTATCCGATTATTCCACTCAAAGAACTACTCTCCAATCATCAAACTCTAGCCACTGAGATCGTCCAACAGCTTCAACCTTTGCCACATTTTGGGCAGTACTTGCAATTTGGTTACTATCCATTCTTTCTGGAAGGCACGAATTTTTATAGTGATCGACTAGAACGAACGGTTCGATTAGTCATCGAAAATGACTTGAATTTCATACCTGGCTACGATCCTCGAAATGCCCGAAAAATCTATCAACTCTTCTACATTTTAGCTTCCAACGTTCCTTTCAAACCCAACATCACCAAGTTAAGCGAAAAGATAGGCGTTCACCGCAATACATTGACACAGTATTTGCATCATCTAGGACGCGCTCGACTCATCCACAGTTTATACCCAGCAGGAAATAGCACCAGCACGCTTCAAAAACCAGAAAAAATATTCCTACAAAATACCAATATCGCTTACGCCATTGTGCCCGAACAAATCAATATTGGCAACTTACGAGAGACTTTCTTACTGAGCCAGCTCCATGCAAAACATGACGTTACGTTACCAAAAAAAGGCGACTTTCTGATTGATTATGAATATACGATAGAAGTAGGTGGAAAAGGCAAATCAAGAAAGCAATTGCAAGGAGTGTCCAATGCCTTTATAGCTGCCGATAAATTGGAAATCGGATCGGGTGATCGGATTCCGTTATGGTTGTTTGGTTTTTTGTATTGAGTCGATTTAAATGTCTATTTTCAGCATCAAATGACCATCAAAATATAGAACACATGACCGAAGCCCTCCGACGCATCCATGCTTGCAAAGCCACCGTCATCCCAATCATCCTACGACCTTGCGACTGGACTGATTTTAGAGCTTGTTGGGGAATTTTGCGAACTGATTTTCAATGATTCATGGTTCTGACTAAGGATTCAAAATCGAGTTTAGCGAGCTAAGTGAGATTTTTAAGCCGACGGCAGGTTCAAAAGCATTGGAAATAAGAAAGTAACGATACATTATTATACCAATTTCAAAAACAAATTACGTACATAAACCGATTCTTTTGAAGCTACTCTTCGTTAAAAATGCTCGCCTTAGCTACGGCTAGGACTGTGCTTTTCGCCTCAATTAGCCTCAAAATGATCTAGTTTCTATTTACGTACTTCATTATTGAATTTGGTACTACTATTAATTCGGTCTGTATAAAAATTTAAA
>JBCDHX010000164.1:0-12315 GCA_038749535.1 Bacteroidota bacterium | reverse complement strand
GTTGAGCGGAAAGAGAACTTGTTGTTGCCAATAGCATCCCAATTATAGGGACGAGCGTTAAAAGAATGCTTCGCATAGCCTTGTTGGTTTTTCTATAATTGGCTCTACCCTACTTGTCTTATGCCTCGTTTGCCGAATACTATGAGGAACGTATAGAGCTTATGAAAAGTTGCATAGAAAGAGAAAAATGTGACTATTCAATAATACTATTTTGTGCATATAAAGAAAAGTAAAAAAGGTATATCCGTGAAAGATATACCTCTTGTCATATAAGGAATGCTATGAATAGCAGTGCAGCAAAAAGTTTCTACGCTATAAAACCATGTCTGCTGCATCAATTACTTCATCTTCAAAGCGAGAAAGATAATGTCTAGTAACCTGAATATCTGCGTGTCCAAGTGCATCAGATATAATATTCATGTTGATACCGCCTCTCTTTAATGACATGGCATAAGTATGACGGGCTGAATAAGTGGAGAGATTGGGTTCAATATCTAGCTTCATAGCAATCAATTTTAGATCGCTATTTACTTGCTTTAAACACTTCTTAATCCTATTCTGCTTTTGAGTAGGGGTTTTGTGAAAAGACGATAAAATAGGAAAAACGTACAAAGCTGATTTATCAAATTGGTCTAGGATATTTTGTAATGGCTCTGATATTTTAATACTAAATTTCTTCTTTGTTTTCTTTCTAGTATAGTAGATTCTTCCATTCTTAATATCCATCCTTTTTAAGTGACATAAATCTGTCCAATTCAATCCTCTACAATAGTACATGAACATAAAGTAGTGATAGGGATTTGCTAAGTCTTTATTCTTCTCAACATCAAATCCTTTAAACTTATCTAGCTCTTCTACTGATAAAGCACGATAAGCAGGTTCAGATTTCAAATGTGACAGGGAGTAACCTTTAGGATTGAATTGATTGCGAAAAGGGTATAGTTCAGGTTGTATCATTTCTCTTGAAATAGCTTTGTTGAAGATAGCACGAATGGTGCGCATATATTGGCTGATACTAGCTGAACCACAACCGTCTCTATCGTATTTCTCGCTTGCTAACCAAACTTCATATTTATTGAGAAACTTTACATTAATATCCTCAAAATTGAGTGTGCCTTTTACAAAATGCTTTAGGGAATTTCTCACATTCACATAAACTGATCTATTGCCTACCTTTCCAGCTACTAGCATTTCATCAATTAACTCCTGTGAAAAAGCAAAGAAATCATGACTTTCCGTTTGCTTTCCAGTAAACTTTCGTTGAAATTCGGTAAAAGAGAATGGCTTACCTGATAGAATCGAGTCATTCACTATTTTTTGAGCTAGTAAATCAAATCTTTGAAGCGCAGAATTTTTTACTTGGCTATCAGTAACCGTTCTTTTAAATCTTGATTTTTTTTCACTCCATTCAGAGGTTTTGGCATGAAAGCCTAATGTGACAACTTTCCTCTTGCGATTATACAGGACTTGCATTACAATTGGATGAGTTCCATTCTTCAACGTCTTGTGCTTGTAGAGCAAAATCTTAGTTGAAACCATAATATTGACATTACGAAAATAAATGAAATAATCCACTTCGTAACTTACTGATTATCAATACCTATTTTCAAGCAAAATGCAAACATATATGTTTTGGGAGCAGGGGGTCGCAGGTTCGAATCCTGCCACCCCGACACTGATAATCAAGGAGTTATGAAGTAAAATTCATAGCTCCTTTTTCATTTGCACGCGATTTGCTTATGAATCGGTGAAGTAAAAAACCATTACACATCACTACTCACCGCCAATACCACATTCCCCACCTTCTGCCCGCTCATTACATAAGCATAAGCCTTCCGTACTTGATTTAAAGAATAATGCCGATCAATGACAGGCTGAAACAAACCTCTTTCGAGTAGATCAATAATATATGGAATCGAATTTGAAGTGATTTCCGGTAGTGGAAAAATGACTTTTTTGGTTGTAGACTTGGCAGTCTTGAGGGCGTAGAAAATGTTTTGCCCATACAGCCCAAGTTCAGAAGAAATATAGGCACTTTTTGACTTCATCACCGGCTGACTCGATCCGAATGTTCGCTTTCCGACTGCATCAAAGACATAATCATACTGACCGCCTTTCTTCATCACATCTTCTTGCTCATAATCATATATTTGGTCGGCACCCAATTGCTTTACCAGATCAAAATGTTGCACTCGACAAGTTGCCGTAATATGAATATCGTGCTGCCGAATCATCTGTAACAATGCCGAACCAATCGCACCTGTCGCTCCATTTACTAAGACGGATTGACCATCTTCAAGCTTTATTTTTTGCAAAAAGCCGTAGGCACAGTGCGCCGCTTCCAAACTAGCTGCCGCTTGTGCGTAAGTGATCTCCTCAGGAATGCGAAATATGCGTTCATTTGAAATCGCCACATATTCCGCTTGCGAGCCTAGTCCTTCATCTCGAAAACCAAAAACCCGATCTCCTACTTTGTATTCTGTCACACCCTCCCCTATTTCGACGACTTCTCCAGCCACATCCGTCCCCAAAATAATCTGTCGAGGTCGAATGAGTCCCAGATAAAGCCGCATGATAAGATAACTGGCAGTCAATATCGCACAGTCGGTTCTATTGACAGTCGTGGCGTGTACTTTGAGTAGCACTTCATTGGATTTGGGTGTTGGTCGAGTGATGTCTGCTATGGAGATCAGATCAGGTGAGCCATATTTTCGGCGGATGGCGGCTTTCATAATTAACTGTTTCGTCCAAAATAAAAAGCATAAGGTTCTGTAGCATATTGTTTCGACTAATACCGGTATATTATCGGTGCAAAATGCTATAAATGATGACTAATCACTATCTCTCAAAATCGGTCTATCGCTGAAACAGTCTCATATCTATTGTCTAGAAGTGTAGCGATCTCATATCTATACTTACTCCTGCACATACACCCGCTTCACCCTTTCCCCGATACCAGTAAACAGCTCCAGTGGAATCGTCCCGGCAGCGACTGCCAACTCTTGAATCGAAGGCGAATCTCCAAAAACCACCACCTCATCACCAGCTCGAGCTTGCAAAATATCTGTCACATCCACCATACACATATCCATACAAACATTACCTAGGATGGGTGCAAATTGACCATGTATATGAAAGCTAAATTGACCATTGCCGACACTTCTAGGCAGTCCATCCGCGTATCCAATACTGACCGTCGCAATCCGACTATCACGCTCGACTCGACCTGCTCTGCCGTAGCCGACAGTTGCGTCTTTTGGGATGGTTTTGATTTGTGAAATGCGCGTTTTCAAGGTATTGACGACTTGTAGCTGATCAGTGAGTTCGCTTCCGTTATCCAAGCCATACAACCCAATTCCCAAACGCACCATATCCATCTGATGATTTGGGAAGCGAATGATACCGCTTGTATTTAAGATATGACGCAAAGGTCGATAGCCGATACGTTCAGCGATACGTTCGTAATGTTCGTAATAAGTGTTGATTTGCTGCTGCGTGAAAGCGTCATGTTCATCCGCTTCGCTAGCGACGAGATGCGAAAAAATAGACGCTACTCGGATGCGTGGTTCTTCTAGCAGTTCTCTGACCAGTTCATCTATCGTTTGCTCCTCAAACCCCAATCGCTGCATCCCACTTTCCAACTCCAAATGAATGCTAATACTCTTCTGATCGGGTAGATAACGAATTAATTCGCGCAACAAAGACAAGGAATAAATCTCCGGTTCTAAGTTATATTCTACACATAGATCGAAGGTATGGACTTCGGGATTGAGCACCATGATCGGTAACTGAATACCGCCACGCCGCAACTCCACGCCTTCATCTGCATACGCCACCGCGAGATAGTCAATATTTTGAAACTCTAACAGTCGCGCAATTTCCAAACTGCCACTTCCATAAGCCGCTGCCTTGACCATCATCATCACTTTAGTGGTTGGTTTCAAATAGCTACTAAAGACATTCAAATTGTGTAGAATAGCAGCTACATTGACCTCTAAAGTTGTCTGATGGATGCGCTCAGATAGCCGATGGGCGATGCGCTCAAACTGAAAAGGGCGTGCGCCTTTGATGAGAATGCTGGCAGATTGAAATTGAGTGGTATCGAGTTGGGCGAGGAAGGTGGAAGTATCTGAGTAAAATGAGTGGTCAATTGACTTTGGTAACATCGTTTTCATTATCTGAATGTGCTCACCAATTCCGATAAACTGCTGTATTCGATGCGCTCCGATCAACTGCGCTACTTCGCCATACAATTGTTGATTTGACATTCCACTTTGCAAAATATCTGACAAAATCAGCACATGACGATCACGTGTACTTTGCTGCTGCAAAAAATCCAACGCCATCGACAGCGATGTTAAGTCAGAGTTGTAACTATCATTGATAATCAGAGAGTTGTGTATACCTCGACGCGATTCTAAGCGCATATTGACGGGTGACAATCGACGCATTCGCTCTTCGATTTGATCATCTTTGATATCCAGATGCAAAAGCAATAACCAACAGTGAACCGCATTTTCAATCGACGCTCTATCATAAAAAGGAACACTCATCTGAAGCGTTTCGCTTTGATAAGTAGCCGTTAGTAAAGTTCCGCCCTCTTTCTTTTCGAGCGTTTGAACAATCAAATCGCCTTCTTCTCGATATGACCAAGTCAAGAATCGAACGCCTTTCAATCTTTGTGCCGTCTCATCAATAAGTAATTCATCTTTCCGATAAATCAACACTTCTACTTCCTCAAACAACCGCATCTTCTCCTCTACTTTCGTCCGTCGATCTGGAAATCCGGCATCATGAGCCGTCCCGATATTCGTAAATATCCCTATCGTCGGCTGAATGACCGGCTGCAACTTTTCCATCTCTCCCATTTCTGAAATCCCAGCTTCAAAAATGGCAATCTCGTGAGTCCCATTCAGTTGCCAAACTGATAGCGGCACACCCAGCTGCGAATTGTAACTACGCGGACTCCGCACCACTCGATAGTCCGACTGCAACAATTGAAAAAGCCACTCTTTGATGATTGTTTTGCCGTTGCTGCCTGTGATACTGATGACAGGCAACGCGAATTGCGCTCGATGATATTGTACTAGCGCATGAATGGCTTGATGAGCGTCTTTGACCAATAAAAAATTGGCTTTCGGAAACTCAGTACTATCTATTATATTCGTCACCACAAAATGGCGGACACCTTTTTGATAAGCTTGCGCGATAAAATCATGTCCGTCTTGACGTGCGCCTTGAAAGGCGAAGAAAAGTGTCTTTTCTGGGAGCGTCAGTTTTCGAGTGTCAGTGAGGAGATATTGGATATGAGCTGAATGGATTTCTTCATTCAAGTTTTCGGCTTGGAAGATGGTTTGGATGTGCTGGATGGTGTAGGACATAGCTGAGTGACCTTTTTGGCAAAGAACGAAATATTTTCAGCAAAGGATGTTGGGTATTTTGAAAAAATCAATTTCGCCTTCAACCTTTTTTACTAAACACCGTTCAGTAAATAAATTCAACCATTACATGAGTAGCAAACAGCGAAGAGAACGAGAAAAAGAGGAACTGCGAGAGCTGATTCTCAAAGAAGCAACACAGATGTTTTTGAGAGAAGGCTATGAAAAAACGTCGATGCGGAAGATCGCGAAGCGAGTAGAATATAGTGTAGGGACACTTTATTTGTACTACAAAAATAAAGATGAATTGCTATATGCCGTACAAGGTGTAGCTTTCAATCATTTTTTGAATTATATGAAGCCGCTAATGGATATTCAACATCCTGTGGAGCGAGTGAAAAAAATGGGAGAAATCTACTTATTTTTTTCTTTACAAAACCCTGATTATTACGACCTTATGTTCGTGATTGATGCACCTATGAAAGCGGTAGAAGAAGGAGAAAGTTGGAAGAAAGGAGAGCAATTATTTCATACTTTGAAATATGCTGTTCAGGACTGCATCGATCAAGGCTATACCAAAATCAAAGACGTCGATGCGCTGTCGATGATGCTTTGGTCGACCATGCACGGTATGGTGACGTTGAGTCATAAAGAAAGACTGAGAGTCATGCAAGTCGAAAATGAGCAAATCGTCATGAATCAAGTCAATGCAATGATGATAGATAGTCTGTTTCAAACAAACTAAAATTTTTTATACAAACACTGAACACTGTTCAAACACAAAACGCCATTCAAAAATAGAATAAGCATTTCACCATACAAATACCGCAACTCGAAGAAAAGAGCTATACCGAAGCGTGTCGACTCCTTTTCTTTGTAGTCATCAATCAACAACTATGCAATCACTATTCACCATCTTATTCATCGCGCTCACAACTGTGACATCCATAGCGCAGTCTAGCCTGTTAGATCAATACATTACCACCGGATTGGACAACAATCTAACACTCATCAAAGAGCGAATCGCACTGGAACAGCAGCAGACAAAAGTCAAAGAGGCATACGGAAAATTTATGCCGACCGTTGATTTTCGAGCAGACTATCTACTAGCAGCAGGCGGTCGAGATATTGCTTTTCCTATCGGTGATTTGCTGAACCCCGTTTATGGTTCTTTAAATCAGCTGACAGGCGAAAGCCGCTTTCCGACCAACCTCGAAAACGTCAATGAGCAATTTCTTCCCAACAACTTTCACGATACTCGTTTTGTGATCTCCCAACCACTATTCAACACCGCTATCTACTACAATCACAAAGCACAAGAGCAACTCGTCGCCGTCCAAGATGCCAAAATATTGGCTTATCAAGTAGAACTCAAGAAAGACATCAAGACCGCTTATTTCAACTACCTCAAAACAGCCCGCGTCCTTACCATTTATGACAGTACAGAAGTGCTACTCCGCGAGGTGATGCGCATCAATCAAAAGCTCGTCAAGTATGACAAAGCCACCGAGGATGTCATTTACAGCGTCGATTATGAGTTGCAGCAATTGGCAAGCGACCGCGCACGCACACAGCAGCAGCAAATCCTAGCAAAAAGCTACTTCAATACCTTACTACACCGTGATCTGGAAAGTGACATCGAAGCAGATGCAACGCTCATCAACACCACAGCCGCCATCTACGATCCGCAAACGATGGTAAGTCAAGCTCTACAAAAACGTCCCGAAATCCAACAAATCGAGCGCGGCATCATCGCCGGACAGATCGCCGAAACGCTACAAGAGAAAACGAAGCTCCCTAGTATCGGGCTGCAAGCACAAGCCGGATTTCAAGGCTTTGGATATAATTTTGATTTTGATGACCAAGCGTATGTGACTCTCGGTGTGGGATTGCAGTGGAATATCTTTGATGGCAAACAAAAGAAACATCGCCTGCAACAAGCACAACTCGAAACCCAACAACTACGCCAAGATCTCGAACTCGTCAAGCAACAAATCGAGCTACAAGTCCGCGATGCTTGGTACAGCGTACAAGCTGCGGAGCGACAATTGCAAGCCGAACGTGCCGCGCTGCGGAGTGCGCAAAAAAGCTTTCGACTCATCCAAAAACGCTATGCTGCCGATCAAGCCATTTTGGTGGAATTCTTGGATGCACGTACCAAAATGACCAATGCTGCTATTGCAGTTTCCATTAGTGAATATGATTTATTGATTCAACAGGCGCAGTTGGAAAGAGCCTTGGCTTTGTGAAACACCTAAGAGCATTTAAGAACATTTAAAAGATCACTCCTCCATAACCAAAATGCATATAACTATCTGATTATCAAACCACTAAATTATCGGCTAACGGCTAACGGCTAACGGCTAACGGCTAACGGCTAACGGCTAACGGCTAACGGCTTAAATAAATACATAATCATGAATAAACAACTTTGGTTGCTCTCCTTCCTACTCTTCACCGCAATCGGCTGTAAACAAGAATACGAGGGGCAGCAAATCGACCCGGAACAACGCCCGAAAGCGCAACTCGTCAAAGTAGAAAATCTAGCGACGACGACAACCGCTATTCCCATCCAAGCGAGTGGGATGATTGGCTCAAAAGCAGAGATCAATTTATCTTTCAAAATCGGTGGCATCATCGACCGTATCTATGTGCGTGAAGGACAAACCGTACATAAGGGACAGCTACTGGCAAGGCTAAAAACAACTGAAATAGATGCGCAAGTTTTGAAAGCGCAGCAAGGTGTCAATAAGTCTGCTCGTGACCTAGAGCGAATCGAAAAACTCTATGCAGACACCGCCGCTACACTGGAGCAAGTGCAAGATTTGACGACTGTGGCAGAGCTGGCAGCAGCAGATCTAGAAATCGCTCAGTTCAATCAGAACTACGCCAAAATCATCGCACCGACGAGCGGACGCATTCTGAGAAAAATGGCAGAATCTAGCGAACTCACTGCTCCTGAAACACCTATTTTTCGACTAGCTGCTAGTGGTCGCAACGCTGCCATTATCAAAATCGGTGTGGCGGACAAAGATGTCATTCGCTTGCAACTGAACGACGAAGCAGAAGTCAAGCTGGACGCATTTCCAGATCAAGTCTTTGCTGCTTATGTCTCCGAAATCGCGGAAGCTGCCGATCCACGCACTGGCGTTTTTGAGGTCGAATTGACACTACAAAGTATTCCTGACAATCTAAAAAATGGCTTTATCGGTAAAGTCAATCTCTTTCCGAGCAATCAGTCCCCTTACTACAAAATCAATATGAACGCTCTCGTAGAAGGCAATGCCAGTCGCGCCAATATTTACATTCCGGTCGATGGAAAAGCCAAGAAAGTGAGCATTCGCCCGGACTATATCGGGGCTGATTATTTCACCGTCCACGCAGATGAACTCAATAACGTCACTCAAGTCATCACAGATGGTGCGGCTTATGTGAGAGATGGGGAAGCGATACGATTTGTGGAGGCTGAAGATCAGGCGATTAGTTTGAAGGAATAATTGAATAAATGACAGCCTGTCCGGAATTTCGGGAAATGTCAAATTACAAATGACGCCCTCTACGGACATTAATATACATCACTTTCCTCAATCAGGATATGTCTTGTCAGTTCAACAGTTCAACAAAACAAAATTCTCGCTTGAACCGACACAACTAATTTCCAAAAGAAAATCCATAAAAAGATACACATATGAATCTCCCAACTTGGGCAATCCGCAATGCTTCCTTCGTCATCGTACTCGTCGTATTGGCGGTAGCGATGGGCGTTTTGTCGTTCTTAGGAATGCCGCGTTCAGAAGACCCCAAATTTACCTTACCGACCTATACCGTCGTTGTCGTTTATCCAGGTACTAGTCCGGCAGATATGGAAGAACTCATCGCTGACCCGATAGAGGAAGTGATCGATGAATTAGATGATATTGAGGACATCATCACGGAGCTGGAAGAGGGGCTGATGGTGATGCGCATAGAAGGTCGATTTGGTGTCGATCCGTCAGAGCAATTTGATGAAGTGGTGAGAGAAGTCAATACCGTGCGACCGGATTTGCCGGCGGGTATTGTCTCTTTTGAAGTCGATCAATTCAAGCCGGAAGATCGCAATGTTGTTCATTTATATGCTTTGGCATCTGATGAAGCAAGTTATGGTTTGCTGCAAGAGCAGGCAGAGCAGTTGGAAGCGCAATTGGAGAAAGTGCAAGGCGTCAAAAAAGTGGATGTACAAGCTTACCCTGAAAAGGAAGTGCGTATTTCACTAGACTTTCAGCGGATGGCGAATCAGAATATTCCATTGGCGCAGGTCATCGGCATTCTACAACAAAACAACGCCAACATACCCGGCGGAGAAGTCAATGCGAGCAACAAAACCTTTAGCATCAAAACGACTGGCGGCTATAATACATTAGAAGATATTCGCCAAACTGTGGTCAGCTCCGGAAATGGTAATTTGGTCTATTTGAAAGACATCGCGACCATCCGAATGGACTATGAAGACTGGCGATGGAAAGCACGCGTCAATGGCAAACGAGCGGTTTTCGCTGCTGTCAAATTGGAGCGAGATGCCAATATTTTGCAGGTGTCTGAGCAGATCAAAAGTACTGCTCAAGCATTTGAGCTCAACCTGCCTAGCAATATTGATCTGGTCACCGCTTTTGAGCAAGCTCCGGCGGTAGAAGCGCGTATCAATGGCTTTTTTAACAATCTGTTGCAAGGTGTTTTACTCGTCGGCGTCATCATTTTTATCTTTCTAGGCTGGCGCGCTTCTTCTATTATTATTACCGTCATTCCGCTCTGTGTCATGATTGCATTGGCAGTATTGAATCTGGCAGGCTATGGGCTACAACAGTTGTCGATTGCTGCTTTGGTGATCGCCTTGGGCTTGTTGGTCGATAATGGAATTGTGGTCTTAGAAAACATCAATCGCTTTCTCAAAGAAGGCTATTCCAAAAGAGAAGCGGCTGCCAAAGGAGCTGGAGAAGTCGCACCTGCGATCATCAGCTCGACGGTAACGACTTTGCTGGCATTTTTTCCTTTGACGCAATTGGGCGAAGGACCGGGTGAGTTTTTGCGTTCCTTGCCGCTAACTGTCATCTTTACATTGGTGATTTCTCTGATTTTGGCATTGACGTTATCGCCGTTGCTGGCAAGTAAGCTCATGAAACTAAGCAATAGCGAACGCAAGCCATTGATTGACCGTATCTTAGATAGCGTTATTGTGAATATCTATCGTCCGGCATTGAATTTCTCGCTCCGTTTTGGATGGTTGGTGCTACTATTGGCAGTGGGATTGCTGGCGTTTAGTGTGAGTTTATTTCCCAAAATCGGGGTCAGTTTCTTCCCGACGGCGGACAAACCGATGCTACTTGTCGAAGTGGAAACGCCTTTTGGCTCTAGTTTAGCAGAAACAGAAGAGGCGGTCCTTTTCGTAGAAAACATTTTAAAAGAAATGGATTTCGTCGACAACTTTACCACCAATATTGGTCACGGCAATCCGCAAGTCTACTACAATCGCGTTCCAGAATCCTTCCGCAAAACACACGGACAAATACTCGTCAACTTTGAAGCATGGAATCCTGAGCAATTTTACGGTTCACTCAAAACCCTCCGCGAGCAATTTGAAGACTATCCCAATGCAGACATCACTTTCAAAGAGCTGAAAAATGGAGCACCTGTGGAAGCTCCGATTGAGATTCGGGTACTGGGAGAAGATACCAAAATATTGAAGGAACTGGCTGCCGAAGTGGAAACCATCGTAGCCGCTACGCCCGGCGTCATCAATGTCAACAATCCACTGAGCATCGACAAAACACAACTCAAACTAAAGCTCAATCGAGAAAAAGCAGGGTTGGTCGGTCTGTCTTATCTAGAATTTGATCGGACGGTACGAGCGAGTTTGAATGGGCTGCGAATAGACGAAGTATCGTTAGAGGATAACGAAAAATACGCCATGACTGTCCGTTTGCCATTCGACGAACAACCGAGCATAGACGACTTCAATAAAGTCTATTTCACCACTCAAACTGGAGCACAAGTGCCACTCAGACAGGTCGCCAATCTAGAATTTGAAGCGGCGAGCTCAGAAATTCGTCACTACAACTTAGACAAAAATGCCACTGTGATGGCTGATGTAGTAGATGCGGATGCGACTGTTCCCATCACGCTGGAGATCATTGACAAATTGGGGGAAAAAGACTTTCCAGAAGGCTACTCCTATGCTGTTGGCGGCGAGTATGAAGATCAGCAAAGTACTTTTGGTAGTTTGGGTATTATTTTAGCTTTGGCGCAGGTCGGTATTTTCGCGGTCTTGGTGTTGCAGTTCCGCTCCATTGTGCAGCCATTGATTGTCTTTTCGTCTATGCCGCTGGCGATCACGGGTTCGTTTATCGCTTTGTATTTGACAGGTTGGTCGTTTTCTTTCTTCGCCTTTGTCGGCTTGATTAGTTTGATCGGTATTGTCGTCAACAATTCCATCATTTTGGTTGACTATATCAATCAATTACTTGCAGAAGGCAAACCATTGCTAGAAGCTATCCAAGAAGGTAGCGAGCGTCGATTTACACCTATCGTTTTGACTTCTATCACGACAATTCTAGGTTTGATTCCGCTGACAGCTCAGGCGTCTTCTTTGTGGTCGCCGCTTGGTTTGACGATCATCGGGGGTATGATTTCATCTACTTTTTTGACACTGTTGATTGTGCCTGTGTTGTACAAATGGCTGACGCGAGAAGTGGCTTAAGTGCATTAATCGGTCTACTTTTTTTGAAATGATAGCTTCTGATGCGTTTCTAAAATTTAGAATACATTAGGGCAAACGCATCAAAAGTATGATAATCAATAGTTGTCGTATGGAGCAAGTGTGGAACATGTTTTACTTAGGTGGCGGATGGCGAAAGGGCAGGTTCGACGGAGGAGTTTGCCATTTCTAGACCTTTTGATTCGTTTT
>JBCDHX010000163.1:0-12337 GCA_038749535.1 Bacteroidota bacterium | reverse complement strand
TATTCCATCCTTTGGGTCGTAAATTTGTCCCCAGACAATAAGGACATCTTTGTTTTTGTTTTTCCATCCTTCAAAGATCGTGCTTATTGTCTTTTCTTTCTTCCCAATTTAGAAAAGTGCACATTTGGTACACTACCAATTTCTAAAGCTTTTGGTATCAAAAGCTCAATTAACCCCCAATACTCGCCATAGAAGTAGAAATAGCCGAGCTAGAAAACCGCTGCTGCTCCGCTTCATGACCATCTTTCGCGCGGTGTGCTAAGGCCTCTAAGAGCGCAAGTTTGACCTCTGCATCACTAGCTCCAGCACGCATCAGGTCTCTGATATTAAAGACACCATCATCGTACAGACAAGTTTTGAGCATCCCTTTTGGTGTCAAACGAATGCGATTGCACGTTCCACAAAACAGTCGAGTATAGGCTGCGATGATGCCCACTGTCCCTTTGAATCCTGAGATGCGATAATTTCTAGCAGTAGCAAAACGAGGATCAGGTATCTTTTCCAGTGTCGGATAGGCTTGTTGTATGTGGTCTAAAATGAGTTGATGATTCCACCAGTCTGAGTGTTGTGCTTTCTCCAGCCCATTGAATGGCATTTCTTCGATAAAACGAACGCTGATGGGGTAGTGACGCGTCCATTTGACAAGTGGCAAAATATCCTCAGTATTCTTGCCAGACATGACCACCGTATTGATCTTGGTGGGGATGTTCAATGCCAATAGCTGCTCAAATGTCTGCATGACTTGGGGAAAAGCATCGCGGCGGGTAAGCTGGAAAAAGCGATCTCGACTGGTGGTATCTAAACTCAAATTGACAGAATCAAAAAGGGGTGCCCAGTCACAGATTTGGTCTTGAAAGAGTGTGCCATTGGTCGTCAAGTGCAATTGTTTCAGCCCTTCAATCTGCCGTATCCGCTTCAAGAAGTCGATCAGTCCTTTCCGCAAAAACGGCTCGCCACCTGTAATCCGAATCTTCTCGATCCCCATCGGAATCACCAGCCGTAGCAGTCGCTCCAGCTCTTCAAAACTCAATAGCTCCTGCCTCGGTACATACGCAATACCTGCTTCTGGCATACAATACAGACAACGTAAGTTACAACGATCTGTGACCGCTAAGCGAAGATAATTGATGCGTCTGTTGTGGTTGTCGTAGAGCATTTATTGTATTGATTGGTAGAACTGATGAATTGTGAGAACTGGTCGCCTTCGGCTCAATTATTTTAATTGATTGACAAATTGAAGAATCGATGAACCGATAATACGTGATCTAGTCTTTAAACGGAATATGCTTTACTAAAGAAATCGTCAGTTTATCAGTTCAGCAATTTGACAACTGCACAGATGTTTGATGCAACGTATAAGAGCTAAACAACTGACAGAAACTGAGCAACAACACGCTAACGATCACGGCTTCCCTCCCGTATTCCGAATATTTACCAGCTTTCGTAGCAGATCAAACCAAAATGGCGCACCTAGCATAATCCCAAACGACGTCACTAGCCATCCAGCAATTTTGACCAGCCAGTCTGTTAGCTTCATACTAGATGGATTGACGAGTTGCCAGCCGACACCTAGCGGCGACTCCAGGCTCGCTATATCTTCGCGCACCAGCTGTCGAATACTACGAATTTCTGTGCCACTCAAAATGCTTTCGCCGCTGCCGTCGAATGATTGTGGAATGCCCTCTTCTCCTGCAAATGCCTGAGCTTGATTGGCAATTTGTAGGGCGAGTTCAGGATTTGCGGAGAGTTGATTGTAGATAGAAATGACATCGACATTGAATGAAGTAGCGATGGCGAGTCCCATTACAAATAAAATCGCTTGTGTCTGTCGCTTGTACCAGCCAGACGTCCTGTCCATGACATTGTTGTACCAGTTTTCGACATTATCTTTGAAGGCATCCACTTTGGTATCGACACCTTCTGCATAGGCAATGATTCTATTCTTTACCTCTTCATTTTGAATGAACTCAATACTCGATTTCAGCGCATCTGCATTTTGTCCGGCAGCATGAGAGCGCTCTGTTTCATCCAAAATCTGAATCATCACCCTTTTAAAATGCTCACCCACTCGACCACGCTCTGCCAACTCTGTCAATCGCTCACGGACTTTGCCCAGATTATTGTCGGTATCTTTGAAAAGTAGATTGGAAGTAATCATCCAAAACGAATTAGAGCTGATATAAGAAGGGGGACGATACTGTCCGGTAATCAAACGACTTTTGGCTGCCAATTGCTGATACAATTCGCTGTCCTTGAACTCCCGAAATAGATTCTCGTTGCCATCATTGGCTAAGATATGTCGTAAAGCTTTCAGTAAGTTGCGACCGCGCAGCGCAAACAAACCGGATAAAGTCTCCATGATCGTTGTCGCGAGCAAGCTAAACAACAACATCACGAAAATGATACCGATGACGATTTCTAATATGTGCATATAACATGATTTATGAGTCATGAATGCATGAATCATGATTTATGATCCATGAGCTATTCATTTAACTATTTTCATTAAGCCAAAGCTTCACTGCATTTTCCATTCCTGCTACATCATCCGAAGGTACAAAGTTTACGCCTGTCAATTGTTCGTATAAGTCAATATAGCGTTTGCTGACCGTTCGGACAAAATCATCTGGCATCTCCGGCATCTGCTGTCCTGCTAAGCCTTGAAAGCCATTCTCCATCAGCCATTCTCTCACAAATTCCTTGGACAACTGCTGCTGTACTTCACCTTTTTGCTGTCGTTCCTCATAGCCGTCCAGATAAAAATAGCGTGAACTATCCGGCGTGTGCACTTCGTCGATCAACAAAATTTGTCCGTCATGATAGCCAAATTCGTACTTAGTATCCACTAAAATCAAGCTGCGTTCTGCTGCCAGCTGCGTCCCTCTCTCAAACAAGCGACGCGTATAAGTTTCCAAAACGGCATAATCATCCGCGCTGACGATACCACGCTCCAATATTGCTGCCTTTGAGATGTCTTCATCATGACCTTCTTCTGCTTTCGTTGCGGGCGTAATGATGGGTTCAGGAAAGCGATCATGTTCCTTCATGCCTTCTGGCAATATCACACCACAGAGTTCGCGTTTCCCACTTTTGTATGTCCGCCAGGCGTGTCCTGTCAGATAGCCACGTATCACCATTTCTATGGGAATAGGTTCGCATCGACGACCGATGGACACATTCGGATGAGGGGTTGCCTCCAGCCAATTGGGGACGACATCACGGGTCGCATTCAAAAAATGGGCAGCGACGCCATTTAGTACCTGACCTTTATAAGGAATGGGGCGCGGCAAGATATGATCGAAAGCAGAAATGCGATCAGAAGCGACAGCCACCAACCAATCTTCGGCAACGGTATAGACCTCGCGCACCTTTCCGCGATAGAAGTTGTTAGTATGAGGAAGATTCAGGTTCGTTTCTGTGATGCAATTATCGGTAATAGCCATGTATCTAAAATATTGTATAGATTTAGAGCTTATTTAAGCCAAGCTTTGGGCAAAGATAATTAGAAGCTACAGGAAATTGGAACGTCTTTCAACAATCACTAACAACAATATATCATGCGTGTATTAGCACATTTTTTATTTTTATTATGCAGTCTTAGTTTATTGACTGCCTGTTTATCCAAAAAACCACTTGATCTCAATCTAAAGACAGATGACACGACTTCATTTGTTTATGAGACTAGCAACACATCTGAGACAGATGTGTCTGTGATGGGAATGGATCAAAAAGTGCTCATTGAGCAATCTGCCAAACAGCAGTACGACATCATGGGCACAGATGAGTCTGGAAATTTGGAGATCAAACTGACGACCAAGAGTATGAAAATGGAACAAATCAATCCAATGATGACCATGAAGTTTGATTCTGAAAATCCTGATGAGAACGAGCCTGCGGATATGGTCGCCGGGATGCAAAACATGATCGGCAAAGAGTTTCAGATGAAAATGAGTCCCAAAGGGGAAGTATTGGATTTGACAACAGAAGGGGGTGTTTTTGAAGGTACTTTTGATAACGTACCGAATGGAGAAGCGTTGGAAGCACAAATGGAAGGACAATTCGGTGTGGATGCCATGAGATCTTCTCTAGCGATGCTGACTGGGTTCTACCCAGATGAGCCAGTAAAGGTCGGAGATACTTGGACCAAAATACAGACGGTTACTTCCGGTATTCAAAATAAAATAGAGACGACCTATACCTTGACGGAGCGAAAAGGTGGTGTTGCCACGATTACTTTCGTCGGAAAAGTACAAAGCGACCCAGATGCAGAAGCCATCGAAATGATGGGGATGCAGATGAGCTACGATCTAGCCGGTACGCAGAGCGGAACGATCTTAGTAGACGAAAAAACTGGATGGGCAAAACAAACCAAAGGAGAACAGAACATGGAAGGTAAAATGAATATGTCCGGTGGTCAAGTCGGTGAAATGAGTGCTGATATGAGCGTATCAACTCGCTACACCATCGAACGTGCGGATATGAAATAGGCTTTAATTAAAGTAGTCATTCTACATTTTCAGCCAAATATACAAACCGAACAAAAGTAGCAATCATGAAAATAGTCACCTTATCAGTTAACCTGTCAAAAACGATAATCAGACAGACTCGGCTATCTCCTTTTCTATGGGGCTTGCTGCTCCTACTTACACTAGGGAGCTGCTCTATCAATCCAGTCACCGGAAAGCGACAACCGCTCGTCATGTCAGAGGAGCGAGAAGTAGCACTAGGTAAGCAAAGTGATCCACAAGTCGTCGCTGCTTTTGGATTGTATGAAGACCAAAAACTACAGCAGTACATCAATGCGGAAGGACAACGAATGGCAGCCGTCTCGCATCGCCCGGACTTAAAATTTACGTTTCGGCTACTTGACTCGCCCGTCGTCAATGCATTTGCTTTACCAGGTGGATATGTCTATTTTACGAGAGGTATTATGGCACATTTTAGTAATGAAGCAGAATTTGCAGGTGTTTTGGGACATGAGATTGGTCACGTCACCGGACGACATGGTGCGCTGCAACAGCGCAATCAAATACTATCACAAGTGGGACTGATCGCGGGGATAGTACTGTCACCTGAGATTGCTAGTATGGCGAATGAGGTTGCGCAAGGTGTACAACTCTTGATGCTCCGCAATAGTCGAGAGCATGAAAGTGAATCTGATAAATTGGGTGTTGAGTACTCTACGGCAGTCGGATATGATGCCAATCAGATGGCGAACTTTTTTCAGACCATTAGTCGGCTGAGCGGAGGGGCTTCTCAGCAAATCCCAACTTTTATGTCCACACACCCCAATCCTTTGGATCGTTATGATCGGGTGCATAGATTGGCAGATAAAGCACAAGCAGAATCCGGAAAAACCAACCTAGAAATAGGTAGAGAAAGCTATCTCAAAATGATAGACGGTCTCAAGTATGGCGAAGATCCTCGTCAGGGGTATGTGGAAAACAATGTCTTCTATCATCCCGAACTGAAATTTGAGTTTCCAGTACCCCGCAATTGGACAGTCAACAACACACCTCAACAAGTGCAGATCGTACCCAAAGAAGGTGACGGCGCGATGATCTTTACTTTCGCGCCAGGCAATACGCTACGAGAAGCCGGCAGCCAAATCGTGCAACAATATCAGTTGACAGTAGAAGGACAGCAAGACACACGCATCAATGGGTTTCCGGCATTGGTCATCAAAAGTAAGCAGACAAATGCGCAGTCCGGTCAAAGTATCGACTTGTTATCGACTTTGATTCAGGATGGTCAAAGCATTTTTGTTTTTCATGGCATCGCGACGCCACAAAGGTACAACGGCTATCGCGCTACTTTCGAGCGTACCATGAATGGGTATGCGAGACTTACTGATCAAAGTAAAATCAACGTACAGCCAGAACGCATCAGTGTAGTCACCGTGAGCCGTGGCGGTACACTAGAAAGTGTACTACGCGCTAATGGCATATCGGGCGATCGAATCGAGGAGTTCTCTATCGTCAATGGCATGAAAAAGAACGAGCAAGTTCCTGCCGGAACGATGATTAAAGTATTGCAGCGAGGGCGGTAGTACGTCGAGATTATTTAGTAAATGAAAAAAGGTAGCTGTCGATCTTAGCGACAACTACCTTTTTCTATTTGATGCTTCTAAACCTTTTGATCTACATCTAGTTCTCTTCTAAATACAAACTGTATGGACAAGCAACAATACTTTCTAGGACTAGGCAGCAATATCGACCCCAGAGAAAATATGCCTAAAATGATCGCTGCGCTTTTTGATCGAATGGGACAACTCGACATAAGTAAAGTCTATCGAACAGCACCTGAAAACCTGAATAGCGACAACTATTTCTTGAAT
Organism: Bacteroidota bacterium; assembly: GCA_038749535.1. Lineage (GTDB taxonomy): Bacteria > Bacteroidota > Bacteroidia > Chitinophagales > Saprospiraceae > JAAUTG01. The sequence goes on along the minus strand of JBCDHX010000163.1, from coordinate 6,000 downwards.
GCTGCTGTCCGAATAGAAAGCGAACTCAACAAAGCAGAACTTAAAAAATGGCTAGTTGGGATTGAGGAACATCTGGGAAGAGATAGAAGCGATCCCGATAAAAAAATCAAAGATCGGACTGCGGATATTGATATTCTATTTTGCTTGCCTGTACAACAGCAACGAATCAAAAGCAGTCACTTACCGGAAGAAGTATACATGCAGCAACCGCTCGTAGAATTGTTAAAGTATCTAAGATACGAGATTAGTGGGGCAGGCGATTATTCCGCCCAGCCTGGTGTAGAACTTATGGTGAATGATTGGTCGGTTGGGACAAAAGAAGTAAGTTTGCGCCAAAGAGAATCGGTCGTTGCTGAGCTATAATATTGACCGGAATTGGTAGACAAGTTTGGACAACTGTAAATGAAAAAATCAAAAAAGCAATCGGCACTCGTCACAGGAAGTGCCATCCGTCTCGGAAAACACATCGCTTTGGCATTGGCGAAAAATGATTACGACATTGCTATCCACTGCAATTCTTCTGTGAAAGCCGCAGAAGAAACGGCAGAAGAAATACGTGCTCTGGGTAGAAAATGTGCCATCTTTCAGTACGATCTGAAGGAAGTCGATGGCATGAAAAAGCTGATGAAGCAAGTTTTGAATTTGTTTCCCAAGTTAGATGTATTGGTCAATAGTGCATCTGCTTATACACAGGCGAATATCATGAAAACCACACCTGATATATTCGACCATCAGTTTGCTGTCAACATTCGTGCACCATTTTTCATGACACAAGCTTTCGCTAAAGTGGTCGGTAGCGGTAATGTCATCAACATCATCGACAACAAAGTCGGTTTCCATCAGTATCAATATGCAGCTTACTTATTGGCTAAGAAATCTTTAGAAGATTTTACCAAAATGGCAGCTTTGGAGTTGGCACCAGACATCCGCGTCAATGGCGTAGCGCCGGGTGTTGTTCTACCTGCCACTACTCGCTCCAAAGAGTACATCGAGTGGCGCAAACAAAGCATTCCGCTCCGCAAGCAGGGCAGTACCGATCATATCACACAAGCGGTTTTGAGTCTGCTGGACAATGACTTTATCTCTGGACAAGTGCTCGTCGTAGATGGCGCGGAGAATATCGCACATATCGGTAAGAATGCAGGTGATTTTGATCAGAGTAAAATCTAGGGTAGCCCTCAAACTTGTTTGGGAGGCTCAAAAGAAAGTGAGTAAGTCACCCGCTGAATCGATTTCTGACTCTTAGTACTGCTACATTCAGATTTTACTGTTTTGAGCCTTGGTTCAGCATTCGACGGATGACAATAGCTTATCTTTTCACCATTTTTCGATACGTTACTTCATTCCCTGCCTGTATCTGACAAAAATAAATTCCAGACGGCGCAGCACTCAAATCTATCTGTAACAAATCATCACTCATCCAGCGATAACTGCGAATCACGCTGCCTTTACCATCCAGAATGCGCACCAATCGTTCTGCTGTCGTAGCGGATTGCAGGGAAAAGATACCAGTAGAAGGATTGGGGAATAACTCAAACTGATCTTGTCTGATCACTTCTTCTGTATCCGAAAACAACAAAGCTGCTTCTACTGCCGCCAACGCATCGACGCGTCCGTGTCCGTAGCTGTTGTTGAGGTTGACGCGCTCTCCATTTTCATTACAGATCAACTCCGGCATCATCCCGATAGCAGTTTGCTCCAAAATTCGCTCGATTTCTTCGACTTGACCTGCCAGTTCAGGATTGGCACTAATCATCAAGGCTACTGCGCCTGCGACATGAGGACCTGCCATGCTTGTACCGCTGAAAGTTGCATACCGATCACCACGAATCGCAGAACGCACGCCTATGCCGGGCGCAGCTACATTGGGTTTAATATAGGTCGCGCCACCATAAGTGACCGGACCACGACTGCTAAATGCCGCTATCGTATCATTCCGATTGATGGCACCGACGGTGAAACTTTCTTGAAATATAGCAGCAGGTGTACTGATAGACGCACAACCACTATTGCCACTGTTTCCAGCAGAAACGACGACGACGACACCACTAGCTTTCAGATTTTTGACCGCCACTTGCAGCAGCGCAAAGTTGTCCGGTGTACAGCCTTCTATCTCTGGGCAAGACCAAGAATTGATGATGACGTGCGGCGCGAGATCAGGGCGTGGATTTTCATTTTGCAGATTGGTAGGAGCTAAAAACCACTCGAAGCACTCCAGATAAGTAAACGGTGTCCCATAGCCTCTTTCCATATTGCGACAACCGATCCATCGCGCTTCCGGTGCTACACCGATCTGATTGTCGGGAGCTTCGCCCACTGCCGTCCCCATCGTATGCGTACCGTGATTGTTATCATCGCAAGGAAAGAAGGAGTTCAAGCCGCAAGGATTTAAGCTAGCGTCATTTTCGGGATTGTTCAGTGGATTGATGCTCCGTATGGCATCATGCCAGTTGTAGTTGTGGTCAATGACATCGCCGCGATTGCCACGATACTGATCGATGAGCGCCGGATGCTCCCACTCGTATCCAGTATCTTGTCCACCGACCACCACATTGTCACCTCGGTAACCCATTTGCCAGACTTGATTGGCTTTCATGTTTATGATGCCCCATTCTACTGCATCGCCGCGCAGCTCAATCTCTTCGCGAGCAACTTCTGGTAGGGAAGCAGGAGCGTTATAAATGATTCGTTGGACATCAGGATGCTGACTGAGCGTACGTACCAGATTGGCATCGCCTTCTACAAGTAGTGCATTGACGATAGTCAACGAGCGATAGTCGATATTGGATGCATTCAGCCATTGTTTCAGGCGAGCTTGCTTTCGTGTGGTTTGCTTTTGAAGTTGTTCAAAAACGAAAGTGGCACGTTCTAGTTTGCTGCCTTTTGGTGCAGCAATTTCTTCATTATCTAAAAGCAAAATCAACTCTATTGGCGTGTCATCAGCTTGCAAACGCTCCCAGAGTCCAGTTTCGAGTTTATCGAATTTGGGGAGCTGAGCGAAAGAAAGAACAGAAAAAAGTAGGAAAGAGAAAATAATAAATAATCGGCTGAGCATGGGAAAAGCATTGATTCTAGAAAGAAATGTCTTTTTCAAAACTACTCAACAGCAGTAGAAGTTTGACGCAGTAAATGTCCAAGACTCAAATTGAATCTATTTTGACCAAGTGCAAAACGCGCTCTTTGTTGTTGGTCATCATCCGAAGTTGCAGAAAGTCTGGTTTTGACTGCATGATTTTGACACGACGTTCTTTTGTCTCACGCTGTAACGTATCTGTGGTATGAAGAAAATTACCGCGCCTTTCGTAGCGTCCGGCTTCTCGATAATTGAGGGTGCTGGAAAAGGTGTATTTACCATTTTCATAAAAAGAGAAACGCACTTCTTTGAGTTCGTCAAAGTGAATTTCTCTCTCTGCTTCTATCAATTTATTGACTTGCCAATCACCAACTAAGTATTGCTCTGTCTGACTAGCGCAAGCTATAAAAAGCCCCAAACCGATGGGCAGCCAAATGAAAGGAGTTGTGTTCGTCATTCAACAGGACAATATGGACTTATTTTTGAAATAAAAGCCCTATTTGCTCCATCTGCTCAGGGTCTGCCTCGCCCATAAAGCTAGTGATTCCAATGAACACCAAAGCACCTGCGATGAACCCAATAAATGCCAGCCACGATAATTTTTTCAAGTACCAGATAAAGTCGATTTTTTCCATGCCCATCGCCGCGACACCAGCCGCAGAACCAATGATAAGCATACTACCGCCCGTACCGGCTGCATAAGCGATGAAGTGCCACAGTCGAGCATCCATTGGTTGATCGTACATCCCCATAGAGGCTGCCACCAAAGGAACATTATCAATAATTGCAGAGGCAACACCTAACAATAAAACGACAATATTTTGATCTGGAATGGCTTTGTCTAGACCTTCCGCTACATAGCGAAGCGTACCAAATTCTGTGCCCGGAATCACCAAGCTTTCCAGTGCTGCTACTGCCATCAAAATACCGAGGAAAAATAGAATACTCGACATTTCGATACGCGAAAGTGCTTTGTGAGGAGAGTATAAATGTCGACGCTCTTCTGTGAAGTCTTCTTCCGGGTGAATATACTCTGAAACCAGCCAAACAATACCCAAACTGAGCATCATGCCCAAGTAGGGTGGTAAGTGCGTCAAGGTCTTAAAAACCGGTACAAAAACTATCATCCCCAATCCCAAAAACAGCATCAGTCGGCTACTCAGCAATCGCGTCGCGTCTTCCGGTACATCTGAGTCGACTGCCATCTGACCTTTGAAAGCAGGTAGGAAAGTCGCGATAAAAGTCGGCAAGGCAAAGCAGACCAAAGACGGAATCACTAGATACTGAATCAATCCGCCTGCGGAAACTTTATTGCCAATCCAAAGCATGGTTGTCGTGACATCACCAATGGGCGACCAAGCACCTCCGGCATTCGCGGCGATGACCGCCATGCCTGCATACCATAGGCGTGTGTTGCGGTCTGGAATGATTTTGCGGAGCAAAGTGACGAGTACGATAGTTGCCGTCAAGTTGTCGATAATAGCAGACAAAATAAACGCCAACGCACCGATAATCCAAAGCAATTTGCCTTTGCTGCGTGTGGTGACATAACCTTTTAGTACTTCAAAGCCACGATGCAAATCAATGATCTCGACGATGGTCATCGCACCGATCAAGAAGACCAGAATTTCTGCTGTCTTGCCGAGATGGTGAAGAAGGGTGTTTTTGAAGCCTTCTTCCTGTACCTCATGTGCTTCATCAGATAAATCTCCAAATAAATTGAATAAATGCTCGTGCGTATCGACGACTTCCACTATTCCATTGTTGAAACCAATCGCCAATAGTGCCCAGCAAAGTGCGCCCATGATGAGTGCAGGAACGGTCTTGTCTAGCTTTAGAGGATGTTCGAATACAATAGCAGCATAGCCTAGAAAGAAGCAAAGTATAATCGCGGCAACCATAGAAAATGGGTTTGTTTTGATGTAGACTTCAAGCGACGAGTCAAAAGTTGTTGGTCGTTCGTTGACTGATTCAAGAAAGCCTAATTAGGTGTAAAAATCAGATGGAAATAGTAGAGTTAAATACTGAACAAAGTACACCCGTAAAAATAGAATATTTTGAATGGATAAAAAGCAGTTCTCTTTTTTTTTGAAAAATTAGCGTGGTGAGTAGTTAAAAAATGGATAAATATTCTGTCTCAAATAAAGACTGCTTGACATATTCGCTAAGCAGGCACTTGACATAAGAAAAGTATCGTAAAATAAGGGGATCACGAATGGAAAACAATAAAGCTGATTCTCATTTTACCTATCCATATATTAAAAAACAAAAATTTAAAAATAGTAAATCTTAACTGTCGCAGAACGATATTTTTTTGTAATTATGCAACTGGGAAGTGAATGCATTTCCTTCTACTGATTTTCCTTCAAACTTCCATTTCCCTCCGATTACGCTGACTTGTTCAGTTTTCCCGATTCAATGTTCGTACCATAACTATAGCTATCTCCGTCGCAAGCGATGGCGTAGTACGGGAGCCGTATAGGTCATAACAATTATTACACGAAACAAAAGGTTGATAGGCACTACAACATACGTACAGTGGTGACACAATATGTAGTATGCTTTTTTCAGCCTATGAACAAACAACGTAAAATGAAGAGGTTACTTTACACTTTTTTACTCCTCGCGCTCACCTATTTATCTTATGCAGAAGGAACACGTCAGCTAGCTCCCAGTTCTTCTGATGTTGCCATGTTGCACATTGGAGACACCAATTTTGGAAACTTTGCCTATTACAACAGCTTAAACAAGCTATTCATCGAAGTAAAGAGTAACGAGTGTATCTATTTAGGGTAGAGCATCAGATGTAATGCTAAAGTGAGGAAAAATGCTTATAATATGAAATGCGAGAAGAATGTCCACACTGTAAGAGTAATAAGACGAAGAAAAATGGTAGTACTCACTATGGTAAGCAAAACCATTTTTGC
>JBCDHX010000162.1:0-12410 GCA_038749535.1 Bacteroidota bacterium | reverse complement strand
TTTTCAGACCAATTCAAGCCTTACTCGACAAGGTCGATCATGCTTTTCGCTTGCAGGAAAGTTTTGTCACCTAGAGTGGTATTATGTATTTGAAACTATTCTGTTGCAAGTTTGAACTACAGATGAATAAAAAATTTCACCTTCTAATTCAGATTATGCTGCTCACGATGACAGCATTTGCACAACAGCAAAAAGGGAACATCAGCGTCTATGTTTTTCTTCTAGAAGATTGTGTCATCAGTCAGCACTACGCGCCCGTTTTGAATGAATTACATGAGAAATATGCGAACGACTCGCTTCAATTTATCGGCGTCTTCCCAAATCGTTTTTCGAGTCCAAAGACGATTGAGCAGTTCAAAACGACATACGACATAGCATTTGATCTGAAATATGACTACTACCAAAGCACTGCCAGACGCTTCGATGCTGAAGTCACACCGGAAGTTGTTGTCTACGATGAAAACGCCAAGTTGTTGCTGTACAAAGGGCGCATCGACAACCAATTCGTACGTGTCGGGCGAAGGCGGCAAGTGCTCACGAGCAATGAATTGGCAGATGTCTTGGCAGCGTTGCGCGAAAAGAAACCGATTGAGATTACCTCGACTGATGCGGTCGGATGTTTCATTAAATACGAAAAGAGTGAGTAGTTTGTCGGGGACATACATCAATTAATTTTAACTTTGAGAACTAATGCTGTTGCGTCGCCCTCATTTCCCAACTTATTTGTACAGATGAGGGTGACGCTTCAATTTTTGCTTAAATCCCGATTTTTATAGCTTTTGATTTTTGAGAACCACACCCATACTTAAACACAAATCCGTTGGCAGACTACACCATCCTAACTACACAACAGCACTTAGACGATTTTCAAGCCGATCATCAAGATATTGACTGGATAGCGATTGATACAGAATTTATAGGTGAGAAGCGATATCAGACTTTGCTTTGTTTGGTACAGCTCGCGACGCCCAAAGGGCTATATATTTTCGATGTCATTCAATTGCCTCATATTCAGCCGATTATCGACTTAGTGATCGACGAAAAAGTACTAAAAATCAGTCATGCGGGAGAAAATGACTATCGCCTGTTGCATGAATTATTTGACATCACGCCTAGAAATATTTTTGATACGCAGATCGCGGCTGGCTTTATCGGTTATCGGTATCCGATCTCTTTTCGCGCTTTGGTCAAAGATGAGATGCAGCAGCGTGTCAATAAAGTGCAGACTGTAACAGACTGGGAACGCCGACCGATGAAAAAACGGCAGATACAGTACGCGCTAGATGATGTTATTCCCTTGAAGCGATTATATGATCGGCTACATGGAAAAATTGATCGGCTCGGGCGGACGGCATGGGTCGCCGAGGAAATGGAAAAATGGGAGCAGGAAGTTTACTACGAAAAAGACCCACATCGAGAATTTTTCAACCACAACCAGTTGAGTAGACTCCCCGAAAAGCAGCAACTGTTCTTGCTTCGTCTTTATGAGTGGCGCAGAGCATTGGCAGAAAAACGCAACCACTCCAAAGACATGATTCTCGCCAAACGCAACATCAGTCCTATCTTGAAAAGCATTCATTTGGGCATGGATGGACTCAGGAATAATCGTCTTGTCTCGGATCGTTTTGTCAAGCGATATGCAGACGATATGCTTGACTTGTACGAGTCGCCCATCAGTGCTGAAGAGCAAAAATTACTCGACCAGATCAAGCCCGCAGCCATCATTGACACTAGAAAAGACATCAAACTCGAAATCCTGTATTCATTGATTCAGTATCGTTGTTTGGAGCAAAAAATCGCACCGGAGATGGTAATCACGCGCGGTCAATTCAAGAGGCTAAAGGAAGACGATGACCGAAAACTACCGCAGTTGCGGCAAGGATGGCGACATCAAATTTTAGGGATAGTACTCTCAGAGGCATTACAACATCGTGATCGACTCAAAATAGATATGCGCGAACACGAAATGGCACTTAAAATAGAAGGATGAGCACGGATACCTCTGCATTGCTACATATTCAAGATCTGAAAATTGACTTTCAGTTGCCGGATGCAACAGTATCAGCAGTAAAAGGTATCGAGCTAAAAGTTTTTCCCAATGAAATCGTCGGCATCGTTGGAGAGTCCGGTTCAGGAAAGTCGGTGACAGCACTGTCCATTTTACAATTGTTGCCAAAAAGTGCTCAAGTAGACGGTAAAGCTAATTTAGAAACAACCGATCTACTCGCTTCTTCCACACCCATTATCGACTATAGAGGCAAACGCATCGCCCTTATCTTTCAAGATCCTATGAATGCGCTCAATCCGGTTTTTCGTTGTGGAGATCAGCTAGTGGAAGCTTTACAGTTATACCAAAAAATAGACAAAACGGCTGCCAAACAGCAAGCACTCGAATGGCTGCGACAAGTCGATCTACAAGATGCGGAGCGCATTTTTAAGTCCTATCCACATCAACTCTCTGGCGGTCAGTTGCAGCGCATCGTCATCGCCATCGCAATGTGTGGAAAACCTGATTTATTGATCGCTGATGAACCGACGACTGCTCTTGATGTCCGCGTGCAGCAAACCATTTTACAGCTTATCAAAAGACTCCAGCAGACTCAAGATCTGAGCGTTTTATTTATTTCTCACGATCTAGCTGTTGTCGCCCATTTAGCGCAGCGCATTTATGTTATGCAGCATGGACAAGTGGTAGAAACGGGTAAAACGAAAGATATTTTTAGTCAACCAAAACATCCTTACACCAAGCAATTGCTAAACAGTCGTCCGCCTTTAGATAAGAAATTAAAACGGCTTCCGGTAGGCGATCAGCAGATCGAAACAGCAGTCGTAGAGCAAAGTCCAATAAATATTGATGTTGAGGATAAAATAATGATAATCAATGATTTAAAAATATGGTTTCCAAAGCCCAAACCATTTTGGCAGCGAAAAGTAGACTATGTCAAAGCGGTCGATGGGATTGATTTGGCTATACAATCTGGTGAATGTCTAGCTGTGGTAGGGGAGAGTGGAAGTGGAAAAAGTACGTTGGGGAAAGCGATCATCCGATTGGTGGAGGCGCAATCAGGTTCCGTCATATTCAATGGTCAATCTGTGCTAGATTTGACGCAACGAGACCTCCGCCAGCTACGTCGAGACATTCAGATCATCTTCCAAAATCCCTATGCGTCTCTCAATCCACGTATGCCCATCGGTCAGGCACTACAAGAAGTAAGACGTCTACACGGTCTGTCAGAAGATGCGCAAACCATCAGTGATCTGCTAGCACATGTTGGATTGCTGCCGGAACACGCCTTTCGTTATCCACACGAGTTCTCCGGTGGTCAACGCCAACGTATTTGTATCGCTCGTGCTCTTGCCGTAGAGCCTAAATTGTTGATCTGTGATGAATGTGTGTCTTCGCTAGATGTGTCCGTACAAGCACAGATTTTAAATCTATTGAAAGACTTGCAAACTGAGTTGGGACTTTCATATTTATTTATTACACACGACTTGTCGGTTGTTCGGTTTATTGCAGATCGAGTAGTTGTGATGAAGGACGGACAGATAGTGGAACGAGGGACAGTAGATGCGATTTTTGATGAGCCAAGGCATAATTACACGAAAATGCTGTTAGCGGCAGTACCCTAATTATAATAGAGGTGAGCACGTGATAGGTGATGCGTGAGAGCCAACCGAAACTATAGGAAGATACACTAACCACTTCGAAGTATCCACGAAATTTGGGACAAGCTGAAACAAATTATAAAGCGAATGGCTTCACCTGTCCCGCGAAGGTCGGGAGTTATTCGTCTATGTCATTTTTGAGCTCTAGAAACCAAAAATACCGCCACACAAGTAAATACGATATTTGGAATCCAAACACCAAGCAAAGGAGGCACAGCATCATTGGCGGCAAAGGTGACTGCAAATTTGGAAAGCAAAATATAAAGCGCACCGATACCGATACCAATCGCCAAATGCAAGCCCATGCCACCTCTCACTTTTCGTGCTGCCACTGCCATTCCGATGATGATGAGCACCAGAACAGTAAAGGCTTCGGCACTTCGCTCGTGCATCTCGATTTCATAGACTTGAGTATTACCGATGCCGCGTTCTCGTTCTCGATTGATAAAGCGACTCAACTCACGAGTGGTCATACCTTGCTTTTGATTTTTGTAGTAGACAAAGTCGCGATGCTGTAAATCCAACGTGGTATCTATGCTAGCATTCGTACCATATTCTAAAGTCTCTTGCAGCCTATCAAAACTGTGAATTTTGTAGTTGTGGATGCGCCATCGATTGGGTGCGCCTATCCATTCTGCTTTGTTCGCTTCCAACAGTGATACGAGTTCGCCATCCTTGAAGCTTTCCAGCCGAAAATCGTTGATTGTGGTATCCATTTTGCTGTAATAACGTGCGAAAATCTTCGTATTGGGATCGAGAAACATATGCACATTATTCATGCGTCCGCGGTCACTTTGCTTGTAGATATAGGTATGCTCGAAATTGAGACGTTGTTTGTCACCGATAGGGATAATTATATGATTGCCAACGAAATACAACAAACTCACAAAACCACCTGCCAGTAGATACGGCATCATCATCCGTCGGAAACTAACGCCAGCATTGAGAATGGAAATGATCTCGGAGTTGTACGCCATCCGAGATGTGAAAAATATAACAGATATAAGCGCGTACAACGCCCACAATTGCCCATTGATATAGGGAATATACGTTAAGTAGTGCTGCAATAAAATCTCCTTTAGCGGAATATCTTGCTCCAAAAAGTACTTAACTTTTTCGCTAAAATCAAAGACCACCGCTACCATTGTAAACAGCAGTGCAGTGAAGAAAAATGTCCTTAAAAATTTTCCAATGATGTAGGCATCGATTCGCTTCATAAGTAGTGAGATAGAAACGATCTTAGGATTTGATTGGTTGCTTTTCAGTAGTAGAAAAACGCTATCAGAAGCTATCCCCTGAACGTCAGCTTGAGATTTTTAGCCGACAAGAACAAACTTCTATGCCGTATCTAACTATTCAGCATACGACTATTTTACTTCTGCACCTTCACTACCTTCATCGTATCCAGACCTTTCAGCACTTCGACATTGATGCCGTCAGAGATGCCGAGTTCGACGAGTTGTTGCTCATAGTCTTCGCCATCTTGAATATCTACGAGCGTAGAATCGCCCTTGAAGATGATGTCTCTTTCTTTGATGGCGATGACATTTTCTTTGCTTCTCAAGATGATGTCTGCATTGGCGGAATAGCCGGCGCGGAGAAGGATACCGTTCTTTTTGGGTTCTTCGATGGCGGCGCGTATCTCGAAGTTGACGACTCCATTTTCGTTGACACCTTTAGGAGCGATGAACTCCAAAGTCGCACTGAATACCTCATCTTTGATCGCCCCGACAGTCAGTTCCAAAGGCATTCCTTCTTTCAGTTTCCCCACTTCTGACTCATCAATATTGCCTTCAAAAACCAAGGAAGTCATATCAGCAATAGAAGCAATCGTCGTTCCGTCGTTGAACGTATTGCGCTCTACGACAGAGCCGCCTTCTTCGACAGGTGTATCGAGTATCATACCATCCGTAGTAGCAGTGACAATGTTGGCGACTTGTTTGGAATTGTTGGAGACGCCTTCACGTAAAAGTTGTAAGTTACTGACTGCGGCGTTCAATTCTTGATGGCGGACATCAGCATCAAGTTCAAGCTGACGCAAAGTGTTATTTGTACGAATCTGTGCATTTTGATAGTCTGCTTCTCGCAGCTCCAAATCTAGCTGAAACTGTCGATATTCCTGCTCCGCGATGACGCCTTGATCGTATAGTTTTTTGTTGCGTGCTTCTTCTCGTTTGGCATTTTCGAGGCTTGCTCTAGCATTTTCGACATCTAGATTACCTTCGTTCACTTTACGCTGTCGTTCCAGTTCTTGCTTTGCTTGCTGATAGCGCAATCTCGCCAATTCGACATTGGCTTGTGCATTATTGACGTTGACTTCGTCAGGCACGAGTTCGATACGCGCTAGCTTTTGTCCTTTAGTCACAATGTCGCCTGGCTCGACGTAGAGTTCATTGATGACCCCCGAAATCTGTGCTTTCACCATCACTTCTTTACGCGGATTGATCGCACCAGTCGCGACTATCTTTTCAGTGATGTCGGTCACAAAGGCTTTAGTGGTTTCGATTTCGTTGTTCTTTTTGTCGTTTTGGGAGGAGAAGTAAATCCATAGTCCGATAGCGGAAAGGAGGAAAAGGATAGCACCTATGATGAGGCTTCGTTTTTTCATTTGGTGTGATTCTTTTTGAAACACATAGGCACATAGGAGGCATAGAGATGCTTTATGGACTATGTTTTTTATTTAAATTTAGTTAGTTGTTTTCTTACTTATCAGGCAGGACTCTAAAGAATTCATTGACGAATGTTTTTTGTCCTTGTTTGAAAATATTAGCACATGTAAAATTGATTAGCATAGCTTTTGGCACTTTCAGCAACTTGGCATAGGTCATGGCTTGTGCCTCAAAAATAGGAATCATCTCTAATACGGCTTTTAGTTCTATAACGATACAATTTTCTACCAAAATGTCGTATCTCAACTCTGCATCCAATCTTCTTCCTTTATAAACAAGTGGAACACCTTTTTGAGTAGATACTTTTAGTCCACGAAGTTCTAACTTATAAACCATGCACTTTTCATAGATACTTTCGAGTAAGCCAGGTCCCATTTCCTTGTGTACTTCAATAGCCGCTCCAATGATTTCATAGGTCAGTTCCTCGATATACTTCTTCGTTAACTTTTTCATTTTGTATTGAATTTGATTAGAAATTAATTACAGGAATACTCTAAAAGACTATGCCTTCTATGTACCTATGTGTTAAATTAAATCACTCATCTCTAAGTGCCTCCACAGGATTCATCCGCGCCGCCGTCAATGCAGGAAACAAGCCCACGATCACGCTACAGCCCACCAAAATAAAGATCGCGCCTAAGCCAACATACAACTTGACCTCTGGCGTCGCAAAGAACTCAGATTCGTTACCTTGCACTGCCAGGTTCATCAAATAAACTACACCAATACTGCTCACTAAACCCAAATAACCAGCTACCAACGTAATTAAGATTGTTTCAATAATAAAATTGGTAGCGATAGAACGAGGTGTCGCGCCCAACGCCTTGCGCAACCCAATTTCTTGTGTCCGCTCTTTGACCGAGATGAGCATGATATTGCCAACACCGACCACACCTGCAATCAAACTCCCAATACCGACAATCCAAATCAAGACTTCAATACCTGTAAATAAGCCTTTGATTTTCTTAAACTCTTCCTCCAAGTTGAATGACCCGATGCCTTCTACATCTTCAGGATCGACATCATGCCTGTTTTTGAGCAATAATTTCAATCGCTCTTCCAGTTCGGTCGAAGAAATATCTTCATTGACCGTCGTGACCATATAATCGACATCGTTAGGACGACTGAGGACTTGTTGAGCAGTGGTGAGCGGCATCATAATCGTTTCTTCGTCGTCTTGTCGTCGCCTGCCACTAGCAGAAGACTCTACTACACCTACGATCTGATATTTGCTACCTCTGATTTCCAAGTAATCACCAACTGCATCTTTGCCAGGAAACAGCGCTTTTGCCACTTCTTTCCCGACGACGACGACTTTTCGGCGATTGTGCAGATCGGTTTCATTGATAAATCGCCCTTCGGCTATATTCATCGGCTCGACTTTGAGGATGTCTGGAAATTCACCTCTCACTTGATAGTCCGACTGCAACTGCCCAACGCTAAACGACTCAGAACCGACAAACAGACGAGGGGCTAAATACTCAATCTCAGCATCAAAACCACTTCGGATGGCGCGCACATCATCGGTCGTCAAACTGACATAGCGACCTGGCTGAAAACCAGCATACGGCAACGACGTCCGCTGTCCCCAAATGTAAATGGCGTTCATCGCTTGTCCACCCAATTGACTAAACACCCCATTCTTCAAACCTGCACCACTCCCCATGAGCATCACCAGCATGAACACACCCCACCAAATCCCCAAACCCGTCAGGAAAGTACGCAGCTTGTGCCGTCGGATGGTCTCCGTGATTTCTTGCCAATTTTCTAAGAGGTTACGCATGAATAGTTATATTCAAAGTTTATCGTGAAGGTGAGGGCTTTACTTTGAGGTAAAACCCTCACGAGTGGTTACATTTTAAGTGCTTCCGCCGTGTTAATAGAAGTCGCTTTCCGCGCTGGCGCAATGCCCGCAATGACACCTACGATTACCAGTAAAATAATCGCCGAAACCACAATCCGTAGATCGACTTCTGGATTATAGAAAAACTCGACTTCCACATCGTTGCTCTGCATCAATTGATCGATGCCAGTAATCAAGCCATAGCCAGTCAGCAACCCAATCAGCCCTGCCAAACTCGTCAACACAATCGACTCCTGAATCACCATCCCAATGATAGACGCATTCGTCGCCCCAATCGCTTTCCGAATACCAAATTCCCCAATCCGCTCACTCACCGTAATCAGCATGATATTACTCACACCAATCATCCCTGCAATCAAACTTCCGATCCCCACAAACCAAATAAAGCCATTGATAAAGATGAAAACGGTGTTGAATTCGGCGTATTCCTCCATGTTATTATAGACACGAAGGGCTTGTCGATCATTGCGATCAAATTGATATTTAGCAGCTAGTTGCGCTCTGATTTGCGCTTCCAAAGCCGATGAACCTTCCACTGTATTTTGATTGTGCGCTACGATCATATTGCCCATGACATCGTCTTGCGCAAACAAACTTTGAGCCGTCGTAATTGGAATATAAATCGTGCGGTCTTCGTCATCATCTTTTTCGTCCATAAAGACGCCTGCCACTTTAAACGGAATGCCTTGAATCGTCAAATATTCCCCAATCGCTGCTTCTCCATTTTGAAAAAAGGACTTTTCCACTTCTTGCCCGATGATACAAATTTTCGCCTTTCGATTGAGGTCGCTATCATTCAAATATCGCCCTTTCAGCACAATCAAATTTTCTACTTGCTGCCGTCCAGGGTGAGTCCCACAAATTTCAAATTGAAAAGATTTTTCATCTCGACTGATGAAGTACTCACCTGGTAAATAATAGCGTCCGATCGCCAATTCCACATCAGGAAATTCGCTTTTCAGCAAGTCAATATCAGAATTGTGCAGCTCAATCCGACGATTTTTCGGTAAGCCTTGAAAGGGTTCGGAGGTCTTCCAGGTACGTACCCAAAAGAGGTTGATGAGCGTATCGGCAAACTGTCGTTCAAAGCTATTTTTCAGTCCGTTACTCGATCCCAACAGCAGCACCAGCATAAAGATGCCCCACCAGACACTAAATGCGGTGAGTGCTGTCCGTAAGCGATTTGCCCACATGACGCTGAAGATTTCTTGCCAGCGGTTTAGATCAAAAAAACTCATCGGTTATATTGAGTTTGTATTCGTTACAAAGTATGCCATTAACTTTTTTCCTTTGATGAGAAAAGTTACAAAAAAATCAAGACCTGGATTTATTCCTTAACACTCCAAAAGCACCCAAAATCCTAAACATCCCAAAACTCGCCCTAACTTTTGATTTTCAAGCTATTATCTGCGGTTACTTTCCATCGTTTTCTATGCTTCAGATTGATTTGGCTCAAGCAGTGGTCTGTTTTTAACGGATTTTGAGTACTTTTTCCACTAAAATAAATAGGGTCGAAAAAAGCGCGCTGAACCTGAAATATATGCTGCCATAACTGAAATTCAGTACCCACTGAATGGCTAAAAGTTAACGGCTAATAGCTCACCGCTAAAAAACGTCAGTTTTGCAAAAGTCCATCCTTCATCATCAAAATCCGCTCCGTCTGATCCGCCACTTCCTGCTCATGCGTCACAATAATGACTGTTGTGCCTTCGGCATTGATGGTTTTGATGAGTTCCATAATTTGTTCGGAGGTTTTGGAGTCGAGTGCGCCTGTGGGTTCGTCGGCGAGAATCATTTTGGGTTCTGTAATCAACGAACGAGCGATGGCAACACGCTGCTTTTGACCACCCGACAATTGAGATGGCAAATGATCTGCCCATTCTTTCAAACCTACATCATCCAAGTAAGCTAATGCTTTTTCGTTGCGTTCTTTGAGGGAAACTTTTTGATAATAGAGCGGCAAGGCGACATTTTGCAAAGCCGTTTTGTAAGGAATCAAATGGAAAGATTGAAAGACAAAACCGATGAATTGATTGCGGTAATAAGCGGCTTCGTCAGGTTTGAGGTCACGCATCAGTTGGTCGCCGAGATGGTAGCTACCTTGATCGTATTGATCCAATAAACCGAGGATATTAAGCAAGGTCGATTTGCCAGAACCCGATGATCCCATGATGGATGCCAAAGTGCCAGACTGAATCTCTAAGTCGATTCCTTTGAGGACATGCAACGAATTACTGCCCGATTGATAATATTTATGGATGTTTTGTAAGCGAATCATTTTTTAAAGTAGACTTTAGAGGTTAGACGATAGATGTTAGAGCTTACTCCAAAATGCCACTAACTCTCTTTTTTATACGTAGCATCAAAAATATCACTAATCCTAGTTATTGTACGGGACGAGCCTCGGAACATGTCATATTTGGCGGGTGGCTTCGAGCCTCCACTGTTCGAGGCTGAGTTGGCTTGATTAAGTATCAAACGGATTGCGCCATTTTGGAGGCTCTAGCGTTTTTGCTTCCTTTTTTGGCAATGAAAAAAGGAAGAGCCCGTCGGCTTGAGACAATATCTAGACATAGCAAATAGCAATAACGATCTGTCAGTGCGTTTTTAATTTGGTGCGTTTGCCGTAATCTTATTACTTTATCCTTTCATTGTGAATATTTTGTAACCGAATCATCCATTTGAATTGTGAAACAACTGACGACTCTCTTCCTCGCGCTCCTTTGCTACTGCACTTTTTTACAAGCGCAAAACAGCCGCGTGCTAACATTAGACGAATGTAAGCAAATTGCGAAAAAGAATAACATTAGCATCCAAAGGACAGCCATAAATCTGGAAAATGCGCAAATCAATTCGCAACTCCAACGCCGCTCTCGCCTGCCTTCCGTGAGTGCTTCTGCCAACTCAGGCATACAGTTTGGGCGAACCATCAACCCTGCTGAAAATACCTTTATCAATCAAAATATCGGGGCGTTGTCCTTCTCTGTCAGCGCGGGCGTACCTGTCTATAATGGCGGACGCATCAACAATAGTATCGAGCGGGCGGAAATACAGGAAGAAGTGACGGATTTGGAGCAACTCGACCTCATCAATCGCACCATTTTGGACGTGTCAAGGGTGTATTATGATATTTTGCAGTTTGAGGAGCAGTTGGCGATTGCAGAAAATCAATTAGCTCAAACCAACCAACAACTCGAAGCCGTCGATGCCCAAATCGAAGCGGGCAGATTGCCAGTCAATGAACGCTTGAATATCCTCGTCAATCAATCGACCAATGAACAGCAAATCATCGAATTTGAGAATGCATTGGAGTTGGCGTTTACGGAATTGCGGTTTTTGCTTCAACTCGATCCCAATGTTACGCCCCAACTCGCGCCCGTCAATGTCGATGACGCCATCGCCACTGCCACCGTTCAATCGGCGAACGAACTCTATACCCAAGCCGAACAATTCAGCCCCGAACTTCGCATCCTAGAACGTAACAAAACCATCAATACCTTGGATGCTAAAATCTTGAGAGCGGATGCCCTGCCGAGCGTCGATCTCTTCGGTTCTGCTAGCTCCAACTATGCCGAAATTCTACAGGCGCGGCAGTCGATTGGCATTCCTTTTTTCGACCAAATCAATCAGAATTTTGGGCAGTCGGTGGGTTTGAGTTTGCGTGTCCCGATCTTTTTGAGGGGGCAAGTGCGTTTGGGATTGGAGCAGTTTCGGATTTCGCAAATCGGGTTGGATATCGACTATAAAAATGCCACTCAAAACCTGAGGCTAGACCTGAATCGCAGCCTCAATCGCTTACAACTCGCCCGCCAAACCCTCACCATCGCCGAACGCCGCGCCGAACAAGCTGAAGCCGCCTATGACAACGCCACCATCCTATTCGATAATGGCGCGATCAATACCCTCGACCTCACCAATTTTCAAACTTTACAGCAACAAGCCGCTTCGGAAGTGGTGCGCGCTAAGTATGCGTATTTGTATCAGCTGGAGGAGTTGAGGGCGTTTGTGGAGGGGATGTGAGGAATGGATCGAATCAACTATTAATCTTATGTCTCTGTTTATTTAAAACTTAGGTAGTGTCACAAATGCGCACCATGATATCTATCCCAGAGCTTCTGCTGCTCTAAATTGTAATGGGCAAAAAAATACTTCAAAGCACCAATATGATTATCTAGCGATTTAGAGAAAGAGAGCGTTTTTCGTACTAATCT
>JBCDHX010000161.1:0-12460 GCA_038749535.1 Bacteroidota bacterium | reverse complement strand
TGAATTGGACAGAAGAAATATCCATATCGCCACTCAGCGAAAAGCAGACGTCGTTCAAATCCAAATCACAGATAGCGGTCAAGGAATGTCGCCAGAAGTACAAGAGCGCATCTTCGAACCTTTCTTTACCACCAAAGAAGTCGGTCAAGGGACAGGTTTGGGGCTTTCTATCAGCTACAATATCATTCAGCAGCATCAAGGTCAGATTTGGGTGAAGAGTACGCCGAATGTGGGGACGACGTTTTTTATTGAGTTGCCCATAGCTTCGGACGCCTCCAAGGTCGTCTGAAGCTTGTCCTAGATCATTTACTTCAGATATTTCATACTTCACTCCTTACTTTCCTAAACTGACCACATCTTGTGCGCTTATCAGCTTTTCCTGCCCCCATCTTTGCCGTGCAATTACGATCAAATTTCACATCACACTAAAAAAATACATCAATGAAAACGATCATCAAATTCACGGTATTCATCACACTTATTTTAGGTAGCCACTTGACAATGCAAGCACAAAATTATCTGACCACAAAAGTCGGTTTCAAAGCTTCTCAACCTGCTGCTGCCGCCGATGATGAATTAGCATCTGCTATCGGTGCATTCACACTAGGCGTTCGCTACGAGCGAGGATTGAACAAACGCATTTCCATCCTCACGGGCGTCGATTTGAATGCAAGAGGCTTTTCTATTCAACTTAATGAAGCAGCCGCCAACGACGAACTCGATATTTACTACGAACAGCGCATTCGATATGTCGATATACCACTCGCTGCAAAACTTCAACTAGGAAATGACGCTATCGGACTGCAATTCACCGCAGGTGGCACATTTGGTTTCGCTACTTCTGCTAGTAACAATACTATCACGACGCTTCAACTTGACGGCGAAACAGAAAGAGAAGTCACTTCCGATCCGCTGGATTTGGAGGAAGAAGGTTATAGCCGTTTTAACTCAGCCGTTTTGCTCGGTGCAGGTATTTATGGCAAAATCGGGCGTACCCAACTTTTCTTGGACTTGACGATGGACGCAGGCGTCAGTGAACTAATCGCCAATGAGGAAGGAACGAATTTTGTTGGGGCGGAAATTAGCGTTGGAATGCGACTGCCTTTGGGAAAACAGTAGCATATAGTCTCACACACTTTCATACACTTTCATACACTTTCATACACTTAAGAAACATCCAATTCATTTTTTATTGAGCTGTACGCGCTGTTCGTGTGCAGCTTTTTTTGAGTTTTGTGGAATCTATTTCAATTCAATCACAAATCCCAATTCTTTAGACTTAGCAATGAATCTTTCTATATTGACAGGATTCCATTGTGTGCAAGTTGAAATTTCTTCATCCCGTAAATGAATAATTTCATCAGGTTTTATGTAGTGTCGCTTATGTCCCCATCTAGTATAAATATCTTCCGCTTTTGCTGTCAAATCAAATACTCCAAAATTACTACCTTGAATTGAATCTGGATAAGCAGTTTTGAGTTGTCTAAAGGTTATTTCAGGATGCTCTTCAACATAGGTTCTGACCACTTCATTGACTAATCGACCTTTATTGTATTCCTTACCTCTAAACAAAAATTTGGAATAATCCTTGGTTGAGTAATTGAACTTGAAGAACGTATCTGAAATCACGAAAATCTCATTTTGATCACTTCTGAATCTTCTGATGGTCAGTCCCGCAATGGGAATTTCATAATACATGTAGCCATTTTGAAGTTTCTCTTGAAGAGAAGGACTAATCGATCCTCCAACTAAGACACCAATCCATTTTGGGGATGTATTTTCCTCCCAATACGACTCTCCTCCCACTTCTAAAATTTGTTGTCGCTGATCCAGATAGTCTTGAAGTTGATCTAGCGAAGACTCATTTATCTCTTCTTTCTTTAGTTCTACAATACCTAAATATTCCCCTCCATATTTTGCAAGAATATCAATTCTACCATCTCGATCTCTTCTACCTCTTTTTAAAGCTATTTCTGCATCTAATACCTCAACATCGCTGAAATTGTTGTTGTCTAGTATTAGAATATCTTCATTCTCTAAAAGGTACGCTTCCATTGCCAATTCTTTCTGAAATCTGTACTCTTGAACACTCACATTATTAGCTGTAAGCTGTCTAAATATCTTCATCATCCAGTTTTTATCTACTAATAGGTCACAGTTTTTTACGGAAGATGACTATCTAAGTTTTGAGACATTGGATTCTTCGGCCTACCACAGAAATTTCCAACTTCACTCCCTCCACCACCGCCTTCACTTTATCTCACTCGTTTCGGCTATTCCCGCCCTTTACTTTTGTACTCGAAAGGAAAACAAAAATACTTCACACTTAAAATTACATCCAATCATGAAACGTACTTTCATCATTTTGATCAGCTTATTGAGCATCATTGGTATGCAGCAAGCAACCGCTCAAATCAGCTCTGGCAATCCCAATTTCCAACAAGGCGACATCGACATCAATGCAGGTGTTGGACTCATTCGCACTTTCTATAGCGGTGCTTCTACGGTTTTACCTCCATTGAGCATTAGCGGCGAATATGGCATCAACGATAAAATCAGCGTCGGTGGCTTCATGGGCTTTTCGACAGCTCGTGAAAGTTGGTATGGCGCAGACTACAATTACAGCTTTTTCATTTTGGGTGCACGCGCTTCTTATCATTTCACCATTTGGGAGCAGTTGGACACCTATGGCGGATTGATGTTGGGCTATAACAAAGTTTCCGTCAGCTATGACGATGCTTTCGGTAGCGACTTTATCGACTACGATGTGGCTGCCGACGCGATGGCATTATCTGCTTATGTCGGCGCGCGTTACCCGATCAGTGACAAATTTACCGTCTATGGAGAATTGGGTTATGGCATCAGTGTCTTGAATATTGGCGCGAGCTTTAAATTGCAGAAATAGAAATACTAATCTAGATCACTCTATACCGAAGAGGCAGTTGCGCATGGCTGTCTCTTTTTTTGTTTCCAATTTTCGGACGAGAAGGAACAAATCGAATCACTACCTTTAGCCGCTAAAGTTGGCATATGAAACATCTCTTTTTACTTGTATTTTATCTGCTACCTGCGATACTATTTGCTCAGTTAGACACGATCTACATCAAGCCTCTACCTAACACAAAAGTGGTGAGCGTACACAGTCTTCTAAGACAGTTTAGGCTCTCTTTTAGCTCACCCAATAGCGAACCTGTCTTTTTTGAAAATTACAATTTAGCATTGGGTGTCCGATTAAAGTATAAGAAAATTGGGCTTTCTTTTGCCGTGCCTGTTGCTAGATTAGAAGATAAGAGTTTAGGAGATTCAAAAGCCTATGTTGTAGGATTTGGTCTATATCCAAAATCGTTTTTTGTGCAAGGCGATATGCGTTACATTCAAGGTTTGTACGATTTTCGAGACAACCGTTTTCGAGAGGATATGCGGGCTGTGTATGCCAGCTTTTTTGGATTGCATCTGTTTAATGCTGATCGGTTGTCACTTCGATCTGCCTTCAATTTGGTCAATCGACAACAAAGGAGTGCGGGTTCGTGGTTGGTGTCTAGCGTTTTGGAATATCAGTATTTCAGGACAGATAGCTTAGCGTTGTTTGCAGAACGCAATCCGCTATCTATCACTCAATACAATAGCTACAAACTAGGTCTGGGTGGCGGCTATGCACAAAGTTGGGTAAAGGGCAATTGGTCAATGACGGGCTTGGCTTCTGGAGGCATTGAATTTAGGCGTCTCAATTATCAATCTATGCAAAATACCAATTTTCAGGATCGCTTTTTACTCAGTCCGCGTCTTCGCTTTTTTGGGTCAGTTATTTATAATGCGGATCATTTGTTTTATGGTGTCAGCGGCAACTATCTGCCTAGATTGGATGTCGCCGACCAGTTGAATACGCGTGTGATGGATTGGACAATTCGTTTATCTTTGGGATGGCGATTTTATTGATTCATTAGTCATCATACTTATGTCCGCATTGAACATCAAGCAGCATCCTGAAATAGCGCAAAAATTCAGTAACTACGCACCCCACATCCACCAAAAATTGCTCCATCTCCGTCAACTCATTCTCGACACCGCCGAAGAGCAAAGTATTACGAATCTAGAAGAAACCCTCAAGTGGGGCGAGCCAAGCTATATTGCTAAAAAGGGCAGCACGATTCGCATCGACTGGAAAGCTAAGTCGCCTGAGCAGTATGCCATGTATTTCAAATATACCAGCAAATTGGTTCCTACTTTTAAAGCGGTTTACGGTGATTTATTCCGATACGAAAAAACACGAGCGATTGTCTTTGGCTTAGATGATGAAGTACCCGAAATGGCGCTCAAAGAATGTATTGCGGTGGCGTTGAGGTATCATTTGTTGAAAGAAAAACCGCTGCTGGGGGCGATGAATGAGTAAGCGGTCAGAAACAAAACATTGCTTTTGATGCAATAAATTGGTTTTTCAAAACAAAAATATGTATCTTTGTAACAAACTGATTGTCAACCAGATGAAGAAGCAAAGTACCAATAGAAAACACAATTTTCCGGATGCTGACCTTTATTTGCAATGTATAGAACGCATCAAATACGCCCATCGCGATGCCAAACATTTCGAGCAATACTCCTATGATAAAGAGCGCTTGCGCAAGTTCATCGCCATGTGTGAAAAGTTTCGAGGATTGCCGGATGATGACGAAATGGTCGGCGATCAGATGATACTTACTGAAAAGAAATATGACGCTGCCGAGGCGTTAAAATCTGCTATCCGAAGCCTAATGACACGCGTGGGGATGAAGTACAATAATCGCACCGGACGCTATCGCAAATTTGGGACTTCCAAGATGGGGGACATGACCGATGCGCAACTGATCTTTTGTGGTCGTCGAGTGGCGAGAGTGGCGCGTCAGCAAATTGATTTTTTGGATGATTTAGGTGTCAATGAAACGGTCATTGGGCGCATTGTAGAAGCAACGAAAAACTTTGAGCAATCCGTCAACTTACAACAAGATAAGGTTGCTGATAGAGATATAGCTGTGGAGAGACGTGTCGATCAAGGCAATAAAATCTATGATGAGCTAGTGCTACTATGCAATATTGGAAAAGACATTTGGGCAGAAACAGATCCTGTCAAGTACGAAAACTACACCATCTACGAAAGCAACAATGAACAGAAAAAAGCCCGAAAAGAGCGACTAGCAGAGGAAGCAACAAAAGAACAAGAAGGATCGGAAGCAGCCTGATGCTTTCTAGTAAACTCCAGTGATATTTTAGAAAGAGGAATGTGTGATGATACGCATTTCTCTTTTGCATTTGGGGCGCTATTTTCCATACCTTTGCCTCCTATATTCCACAACTGCTTATGTACAAAAATCAAAAAGTCGTCGTCGTCCTACCTGCCTACCATGCGGCGCGTACTTTGGAGCGTACCTATCGAGAAATTCCTTTCGATCTAGTCGATGAAGTCATTCTATGTGACGATGCGAGCAAAGATGATACTGTGGCGGAAGCTAAGCGATTGGGCATCCAACACATCATCGTTCATCCTGAGAATAGAGGTTATGGCGGCAATCAAAAATCACTGTATGACAAAGCAGTAACACTAGGCGGCGACATCGTCATCATGTTACATCCGGACTATCAATACACGCCCAAACTCATTCCGGCGATGGTCAATATCATCGGTGACGAACTGTATCCGGTGGTATTGGGGTCTCGTATTTTGGGAAAAGGGGCATTGAAAGGTGGAATGCCGCTACACAAATTCATTTCCAATCGACTCCTGACTTTCATTCAAAATATTCTAGTCGACTACAAGCTCTCCGAATATCATACTGGTTATCGCGCTTTCCATCGCCGCGTGCTGGAAGGCATCAATTATTCTACTAATTCTGATGATTTTGTCTTCGACAATGAAATGCTGTCGCAAATCATTTATGCCGGATTTGACATCGCTGAGGTAACTTGCCCAACCAAATATTTTGATGAGGCGTCGTCTATTAACTTGAAACGAAGTACAGAATATGCTTTCGGCGTACTGCGGGTGTCTATTCAACATCGATTGCAGAAATGGGGATTGGTGAAGATGGAAAGGTATCAGTAGTAAAAGAATAGTCGCATTTCTCGACCTTGGAAAGTGGGTATTAAGAAAACTATTGACGCTCAGTACTTGCGCCTTATTTTACATTCTACATTTAGCGTTTTACATTTTCATCTGAAGCAATAAAGGAGAAATTCGGAAATAAGTGAAGTTAGGGCTTCACGGAAAGCGAAACCCTAACGACATTAGTTACACCTCCGAAGCTGGACGCGGAAACTGAATATGTACCTTATCGCCATCGCGATCTAGTGGCAATTCGTTCAGGCGATTGTAGCGACGCAAATCGATCCAGCGATGTCCTTCTCCGAATAGCGAATAACGACGCTGCATCAACACTTCATCTACTAGCGCATCATCTGATGTATCACCGGAATAATCATCTAGTCCTGCTGCGTTGCGGATAATATTGATCGCGCGGACTGCCTCGTCGTTGTTGCCCCCGATATTGGCTTCTGCGTAAATCAAGATGAGTTCTTCATTGCGAATGATCGACGCTTGATCGGTTTGAGACTCATAAATGCTCACCAAAAAAGGACTACTCAGCCCATCGATAGCAATCTCCGCTCCGGTATCCACTACTTTAGATAGACGCGTATCGCCTTCCTCTGCATCTGCTACAAAAGTCGGATGCGCCATATAGTTATCTACGCCTGGTACATAGAACAATGGATTGGCGATATCATTCCCGGTCGCGCCACCAAAACTGTAATATGCTCCGATGTCCAGATCACCCTCCAAATCCATAAATGAGTTGCCTAGGGCACTCAACGCACCACTTTTATTGTCCAAATACAACTCAACACGTGCTAAAACCGCTCGGTTGAATTGAGCGACAGCCTCCGTATCTGTCACAGGAATGGACTCAAAGCCAAACAAATTGAACACCATTTCTTCTTGTGTTCCACTCAGTTGTCCAAATCCTTCATCCAAAATCGACTTGATTCCATTCAATGCCTCCGCAAAATTATTGGTGAATGGCCCTAAATTATCTACGTCAGCTACATCTAATCGAATTCCGTTTTCATACTGACGCGTCGCTTCCAATAACAATTCGTAACCAATAATCGTATTGGCAAAACCCAATAGTGCATCCGACTGAGAAGCAGTCAGAGAAGCCGCTGTATTTTGTACGGCTGTTTTCAGTAAGTTGGCATTTCTAGCAGAACGATAACGCCCAAAATAAGAACGAGTCGTCAGGAAACCTTGATTGTCTAGATCACCACCATTCCGACCCAATAGCTCTGTTGTATAGCGTGGATCGGTCCCTCGCAGATCATAATATTCGCGACCGATCATGCTGGTCGTCCAAAAATGAAATGCCATATCTTGACGAATCACCGCTTGTAAGCCATGCGCCAATAATTTCAAATCTGCCAAAGTCGCGCCATCCTCGAAACTTTCGATGGTGGGCGAGTTGGGATTGAGTACTTCTTCTACTTCGCAAGACGTCAAGCCGACGAACAAAGCAAAAGAACATATAAAGAGTATTTTTTTCATTTTATCAAGATTTGAGATTTTGAGATGTGAGATGTGAGATTGTTCAGCTAGTCGTTTGAACTGATCTCTTTTATCTTCACCTTCTCTTTATCACAATATTATTTTTAAGTAAATCTAATGACTTTAGCTGATTGTGCCGATGTCAGCCTTTTACTGAGGAAGCTAACCGCTAAAGGCTCATAGCTAATGGCTAAAATGTTGCACTCACATGAAAGTTATAAGTCTTATTCGCCGGATAAGGCGTCACTTCCACAGAGTTAATCAAGACATTGTTACCGAAGTTAGAGACTTCTGGATCGTAGCTGTTGTAATCAAAAATGTTGATTAAGTTGCGAGCAGAAACGCCCACACGTAGACCAGATAATGCACCTTCCAAACGAGGAACGCTGTAATACAAGCCAATCTCACGCAAACGCATATAGCTCGCGTCTTCGATATATACACCTGGATGAGTACCCAATGCGCCCAATCGGAAATTACCATTGGTAGTCGCACCTGTTGGATCAAGCGTAGTATCATCAAAGTCCCAAGTCACTGCACCCAAGTCATATAGCAACGTACTCAAGTTGATGCCATCGCCACCTTCTTTCCAGTGTAACAACCAGTTCAATTCGAATCCTTTCCACAACAAACTATTCGTCCAAGAGAAGTTGAAATCTGCTTCCATATCACCAAAGACCATAAAGCCGTCGCCTTCGGGATCAACATTGGAACAGTCATTTTCGCTATTGCAACGACTCGGATCAATAGTACCGACCAACTGAGTTGCAGGCTGACCTTCTTCGATACGACCTTGACCTAAGAACGCTGCAAAACCGCCTGTATTAAAGGCAGGAATATCCAAACGCGTTACTTCTGAGTTGTTTTTCCACCAATTCAAACCCATCGCCCAAGACAAATCATTTGTTTTGACTAGTTCTGTCTCCAAACCTAGCTCAATACCTCTGTTTTCTAGCTCTCCGGCATTGACGACTTGATTGGTGAATCCAGTAGACGCTGGTACTTGCGCACGCAATAATAAATCTTCAATCGTCTTAATGTAGTAAGTTGCTGTCAATAGAACTCTATTATTGACGAAACCTAAGTCTGCTCCAAATTCTAGCTCTACCTGCGTCTCTGGACGCACATCTGGATTACCGCGAAGACCGCTAGTAAATAGACCAGCACTACCTGCGATCTGAGCTGGATTCAAGGCATTGAAACGGTCGCCGAAACCTGCAAAACGAGCTGACTGACCATAAGCGATACGTGGCTTCAATTGTGACAATCCACTACCATCCATATCAACAAATTCGTGAATATTGACCGCTAAGCTCGCCTTTGGATTCCAGAAAATTTCATTGGGATCACCATTGTTAGAAGACTTATCGGCACGGATACCGACTGTCGCGATGATTTTATCAGACCAGTTGATTTCCTCTTGGAAGAACGCGCCTTTGATTTGCTCGATTTGGCGCGTCTGTCCGACTGAGATATTTTCTGCTTGATCGACGTTTTCTTGCGAGCCATTCAAACCAGAAGCAATCGTCGTGATGACATTTTGATTTTGATCTAACTGAATCGCCCCGATCTGCGAACGGAAGTTGATGTCGCTATCTGTATAAATGCTATGCACCAAAAATGCCGTCATGTTGGTACGGTTGTTGAAACCATTTCCGGCAATAGATACCCCACGCAAAGAACTAGGATCGCGGTAAAAGGACAAAGACTGAGGGAACAAGCCACGAGAACGCAGATTGTACTGATCCAATCCCAGATCGATACCAGCTTTCAATGTCTGATTATCCTGCTGGATGATGTCATACGTCAAGTTGACGCTACCAAAGAAGCGGTTGATGCGCTCTTCATTGGTCGTCAAAGCTACTGTTTCCAATACATTAGAACCGACGCGACCGTTAGCCGGGTAGTTGCCGTTTTTGTCTGGCTGTAGTGCATCCCAAGGACGCGTAAATGCCATACCGTAACCGACGGTCGTATTGGCGTTGGAGTTGTTGAAGAGACCGCGATCTGCCTGAGAGTAGATGTATTGCGTATTTACTTTCAGTTGCAAACGGTCAGTCAGTTTGTTGGTGATATTGGCACGAAGTGATGCTTTTTCGTAGCCTGTATTGTCGACCAAACCACCTTGATTGCGATATGTTCCGCTCACATAGTAGGTTGTATTTTGACTACCACCACTAACAGACAAAGCAGAGATAGACTGCAACGGGCGATTGTCGTACAAGATACTTTCATAATCTGATGTTCCATTGACATCGAAACGAGCGGCTTCATCTTCACCAAATACATCCAACACTTTCGCTCTGTCCCAACCGCGATCGCCTAATAGACGAGTCGGTGCACTCACACCTACTGTCTGAGAGAAATTGACGCGAGCCGGCTGATTGAATCTACCGGATTTGGTGTTGATAACGACCACACCTCCAGCTCCACCGAGCCCATAAATGGCAGCAGCAGAAGCACCTTTTAAAATCTCAATCGACTCGATATCCTCTGGAATCAAGTCAGCAACACGGTTGGAAGCATCATCTTGATTGGTCGCTGTATTTCCACCACCTGCAGCAGCAGTCACGATATCTGTTCCCAACGAAATGGTTGAGTTATCAATATAAACTCCATCGATGATGTACTGTGGCTGTTGATTCAGAAAGACCGAAGTCACTCCACGCAAGCGGACAGAAAATCCACCACCCGGCGCACCGGAATTGGCGCGAATCTCCGCACCTTTGAATTTTCCGTACAGTGCTCCATCGATAGTATTCTGTGGCGTCACGCCGACAAGCTCTTTGGCACTGATCGAAGCGACTGCGTTGGCAGAATTGGCACGCTTGATACTTGTTGCCAGACCAGTAACGATGACTTCATTTAAGGCATTCGTACCTTCTGATAAGACGATGCGTTTGACGTCATCTTCATTGACATTAAGTGTGATCGTTTCATAACCAGTGTAAGAAATCTCGATTTCGTCTGCTCCCTCAGGAAGACGCAAACTGTAGTTGCCATCAATGTCCGTAACTGTCCCAACGGATGTCCCACGCACGATGACAGAAGCACCGATCAACGCCTCGTCCGTGTTGTCGACGACTTGACCTTCGATAGTACTTTGTGCTAGTAAGGCACTTTGACAGATGAGCATGCCAATGAGCATACACATCCAATGTGTCCATTTTTTTTTCATCAGTAAGAATTGTTTAGTTTCATAATGACCAAATCATCCGACGAATATTATTTTAAAGATGATTCAGTTTCTAAAATTATAGATCAAAACGTTTTGAAAATGCAAAACAGCAACAAGAAAAGTAAATTTTTTCTTTTGTCACAAATCTCTCTCTTTTTTAAAGGTGTATCCTACTTTTGCGGAAGCAACTGATTAGACTATGAAGAAGGACATCAACGACATTCTATTTCATGAAGGGGAAGACCGAGAAAACTATTTTCAAGCCATCTCGCCACCCATTATTCAGTCCTCCAATTTTGCTTTTCCTTCTTTGCCGGAACTACGCGAAATGTTGGCAAATGAAATGGATCACTATGTCTATGGTCGCGGTAATAATCCAACAGTAGACATCTTGCGCAAGAAAATGGCGGCTTTGGCAGGAGCGGAAGATGCGTTGCTATTTGGCAGTGGAAGCGCAGCTGTGGCAGCAGCAGTTTTGTCACAAGTCAATGCTGGAGATCATATTATTTGTGTTGATAAACCCTATTCTTGGACGAGTTCTTTGCTCAATAAGTGGCTGACGCGCTTTCAGGTCAAAACGACTTTCGTGGATGCCAAGAAAATTGAAAACATTGAGGCGGCTATTCAAGACAACACCAAATTGTTAATTTTAGAAAGCCCCAATTCGTTGACTTTTGAGTTACAAGATTTGGAAGCTTGTGCTGATTTAGCAAAAGCAAACAATATAATTACGTGTATTGATAACAGTTATGCGACGCCACTTTTTCAGCGTCCACTTGAGCTAGGAATTGATATTTCCGTTCATGCAATCACTAAATATCCAAATGGGCACAGCGATGTGATGGCAGGCGCGATTTGTGCGTCCAAAGAGATCATCCGTCAGATCTTTCAGCATGAGTACATGATGCTCGGTGCGATGTTGTCGCCTCATGATGCTGCTTTGGTGATTCGTGGTTTGCGCACTTTACCTCTGCGGATGCAGCGGTCGCATGAAAGCGCGATGAAAATTGTAGAACATTTGGCGAAGCATCCGAAAGTGAAAGAAGTTTTGTATCCATTTCATCCCAGTTTCTCTCAATATGAATTAGCGAAACAACAAATGACTGGAGCTGGTGGTTTGTTTTCGGTTCACTTGGATTTAGATACCTTAGAGCAAGCGGATGCGGTCTTTCATCGCTTCAAACGCTTCAAGATGGCGGCTTCTTGGGGTGGTCATGAGTCGTTGGTATTGCCGTCAGCGGCGTTTTATAATATTGAAGGACGGGAAGATTCGCCAATTCCGTTTACGTTGTTTCGGTTTTATATTGGGCTAGAAGATGTGGCATATTTGGTGGAGGATATTGAGCAGGCGTTGGCGGTGTTGTAGGATGGGAATACGGATGCTCATAAGAAGATGTACTATTGCCTGTTTATGAGAAAATCGATAGAAGAGCAAAATGGGTGACAGAAAAATTAAAAAATATATTGTCAAGAATTTGTAATTCTATATTTATCATATATGTTTATATATCTTCATATTTCATCTAAGCTACTTCCTTTTAGAATAACAAGTTTTTAACCGATAATTATAAGCATTCTCTCTACCCGACAAAATTTACAAACTGCTGCTGATAAATCAGCCAACGTTCAGCAATAAGGTCAAATAGGTAGTCAAAAATACGTTTAATGCTTCGGTTCATTTTGATGGTTTCCCGAATGGTATCTATCCCTTTTCG
>JBCDHX010000160.1:0-12472 GCA_038749535.1 Bacteroidota bacterium | reverse complement strand
GGCGGATGGCGAAAGGGCAGGTTCGACGGAGGAGTTTGCCATTTCTAGACCTTTTGATTCGTTTTGGGGCAATGCCAAAATGAATAGCCCGTCGGCTTTGCCTGTCCCGACTCTCGGGGAGACAAATACCATGCTCATGTCACTGAAAAATTGAATCATTTGATAAATCAAAGAGCAAAAAGGAATTTGATGCGTTTACCCTAGTTGTAAATCGACTGTTTGAATCTGTCTAAGTTGAATAATATACTGCCGATGGATGCGCATAAATTCGGCTTAGGGTAGTACTTCTGCCAATCGAGAAATGGAGGAGCGTAGGATAAAGTTGCCTTCCGTTTTGGTATAAATTTCGCAGTAATTGTCGCTGCTTTTGATGAAAACAATATCCTTGATAAAGACTTTGTGATAGATACCTTTTTTCTGAAAAAAGAGATAGTTTTTAGCTAAAAATTGCTGCGCTTCTGTCTCTATCTGTTTACCTAGCGTATTACGGACAGCTGTTTCTATCGCCACTTTCAGCGAGAAACCGTTGATCGGTTTGACCAAATAAGCGATCATTTTGGACTGTTGTGCTTGTTGGTAGCTGTGCTTCACCCAGTTCTAAGCCTGTCATCTTTCCTTTCAAATCAATGTCTAATAAGATAAAATCAGGCACTTTTTGCTCGATCAACGCTTGAGCCTCTTCTGCATTGTCCACTCTGCCAGCTACCTGATATCCGATCTCTTCGACCAACATTCCCAGCTCTATGGAAAAGGATAAATCGTCCTCTACAATCAAAACATTTAGCGAATATGTATTCATCATACAAAAGTAAGTTTAAAAGTCGATTTCGTGAGGATGATGTGGTGAATGGTTGGTTTTTTAGTCAATCTTCAAAAGTTGTCCAGCAATGGGAGGTTGCTGAATAACAGTGCCATTTTTTATTTCAATGAGGAAAAAATAGATGGTTACTGGCAGTTTGCGATCAATACGGAGCATTGGTACTTCCCATTTTACAGAAATCACATTGACTGGACGCTCTATTTCATGGCTTTTCTGTTGCTCGTAGGTATCATTAGAAATCCTAAAAATAAAATCCGACAGTTGTTTCTGTTATTCACTTATATCGTCTTTCTCATTTTTTATTATGCACTGACCGTAGAGGGTAAATGAAATGTTCCAGCTACTGGATTTATCTACTTGGTTCATACCGTTATTGTAAGTTGGTATGTTTCAGACTACCGTTTGTTTCAAAATAACTTTGCGCTATTCACCAAAGATGTCTTCAACTCCATCTCCGACCTGACGATCTCCACCGATGCCAGTTTGAACATCACCAACTATAACAACAAAACCAAAGCCACCCTCCAAACAGATGCCTCCAATATCGCTCAACTGCTAGAACAACATCTAGTAAACAATCAAATGAACGTCGCTCAATCCATTCAACAACTCATTGACGATCAGTTAGATGAAGTAGAGTTGACTTTATTAGATCAGCAGAGAAAATAACGTATTTTCGACCTCAAAGTCGCGCCTTTCAAGAATGGCGATCAACTTTTGGGTTATACTTTTCTGCTCACCGATTTGACAGACATTCGCCAAAAAGAAAATCAACTCGCCGAACTCAACGCCACCAAAGACCGCCTTTTCGCCATCATCGGTCACGACCTGTGCAAACCGTCTTTAGCGTTTCGAGGCATCGGTAAAAAGGTCGATTATCTGTTGAAAAAAGAGGACTATTCGACCCTAAGCCAACTGACTATAAGTCTGGAAAAAGCCGCTTTTTCTCTCAATAATTTGTTGGATAATTTACTGAATTGGGCACTACAGCAGCGCAATGTGTTGCCCTATCGACCACAACCGATCAACGTCAAAGCCGCCACTGCCGAAATTGAGCAATATTTTAGAGAAGTAGCAGCCACCAAAGACATTCAACTCGCTTTCGACATCAGCGAACAAACCCAAGTTTTCGCCGATCCAAATGCTTTCACCACTATCGTCCGCAATCTGGTGGACAATGCAGTGAAGTTCACGCCTGAGCATGGAGAAATTAAAGTGACCGATGAAGTACAAGCCAAACAAGTCGTCCTAAAAGTGGAAGATAGCGGTGTCGGGATTGCGTTAACAGAGCTGAAAGATTTGTTTTCTTTGAGTGGCAAAAAGAGTCGAAAAGGTACGCAAGGCGAGATCGGTACGGGGTTGGGGCTGACGTTGGTGCGAGAGTTGGTTAGACTAAATAGAGACGTAATACCAATTTCAAAAACAAATAACATATATAAACCGATTCTTTTGAAGCTACTCTTCGTTGAAAATGCTCGCCTTAGCTACCGCTAGGACTATGCTTTTCGCCCCCGCAAGCGGGACAGGCTTCGATTAGCCTCAAAATAATCTAGTTCATATTTACATACTTCATTATTGAAATTGGTACAAGTCGTGTTCTAAACGTGTTCCAAACGATAAAAAATTAATCATATCTTTGATGCGTTTACCCTACCTGATTACAGGACTAGACATCTGAGTTCGTGTTTTTTTGTAACTTCCTACTTTGAACACAAACACACTACTTAAAACACATCCACAGATGAACGCAGCTACAAAGCCATTTACCTATGCGACACGCGATGAGGTCGATTGCGAACTGCAAGTCCTAGCAGGACAGATTCCTAATGATTTGTACGGTCATGTCTTTTTCAATTCTCCTTGCGGATCGGTCAATTCGGGTGGGCTACCTTATCCAAAATACTATCCTGATGACCCAAAAATCAATCCAGAGTACGGCACGAATATTTTCAACGGCGATGCGATGTTGTTTCGATTCGATCTTAACGAGAAAGGTAAGGTGAGGCTCAAAACAGCTATGTTGAAAACGCCTTGCTACTACGCAGACGAAGCGACAAAAAGAGGGACAGCCTATGCGCACACCAAAATGCGTTTCGTGTCTTTTGGCATTGCTAGAATCTCTCATGGACTAGGAGCTAGAAATCAATTGAATACCGCCATATCACCTTTCAAATTGCCGGGCGATCAATACAGCCGCTTGACCGCCAACTTTGATATGGGGCGACCTTGGGAAGTGGATGTCAAAACGATGAAACTCAAAACACCTATCGGGACTTACGCCAAGTGGGTCTCTGCTTTCCCAAAAGTGTATAACGCGCCCTTTCAGTTTGTACAGACGACGGCTCATCCGGCATTCGATCCGCTCACCCACGAATTTTTCTCTGTCAACTTTACGAAGACTTTCGCGACGATGTTCTTTTACGAAAAATTCAACCAACGGCTAGGTCGATACCGTCCGAGAATACATGAAGTACTGAAAAAACGAGTCAAAGCTCACCTACATCTACCTCGGGAGCAGCAAATTGAAAAGGTCAATGATGTCTATAAGCAGGTGGACTATCATCTGATGAAGCACAAAAACGGCTCACTATTGGAGCGCATCCGATTTTTCTTTCTATGGCTGCTAAGTTTCTTCGGTAATATTTTTATGCGCATTGGGGATGTGATCTATGGCAATAAGAGCGGTACGTCTGTGGTAAGGTGGAAAGATGGAGTTGTCAAAACTTGGAAAGTACTTGATACTAAAACTGGCAAACCCATTGTCATTAACCAATGTATGCACCAAAACAACATCAGTAAGGATTATCTGATACTAAGTGATTCTGCTTTCAAATTTGCGGGTGACATCATGCTGACCAATCCATTTCCACACGATTTAGAGCTGGACAAGCTGCTACGAGATATGCTCGCTTATCCGCAAATGCCGGAAACGCCTATTTTTATCATCAAACGAGCTGATCTGGACGACAGTACAGACACGGTCAAAGCACATCGGATGGTCATCGATTTGGAGGTGGTACATTTTTCACCCAACTACGCCAACCCAAACGGACAAATTACCTTACATACCGCCAACAATGCCGCTTCTTGCGCCGCAGAGTGGATTCGTCCTTATGATGAATTGGTCATCGATCAAGGCGTGGAAGTCTTTGAAAATACGATAGGGCTGATGGCAACAGGGGAGATGGATGTGGGACGCATCGGGAAGTATGTCGTCGATGGTGAAAGTGGAAAGCTATTGGACAAAAAAGTCATTCATTTGACAGGCGAAGAAGGCGAAAAGGGCAAGATAAGTGCACATACTTGGGGTATCGGTTTGCATACGTATCGCGACATTATTTCTAGTACGACGATTGTAGAAGAAGTTAAACAGATCTATTGGCAAAGCTATGGCACCGATCCTCGTTTCCTGACCAAGTTTTTGGAGTCGCTGTATACCGATTATCCACATCGCATCATTCCGATAGATGAACTGGTGGAGCAAAATAGAGCGCGTATTCCATTCTGCCTATTGCGTCAAAATACCGACACGATGGAAGCAGAAGACTACTATGTATTCGAGTACAATGAGAATTTTCGATCCCTACAATTTGTGCCGAGAGATCGACGTGAACAATCGACCGCAGGTATCGACTTGGCTGTAGATGGCTACATTTTTTGTACGCTAGTGAATGGCTCTACGGATGTATCGAAAGATGAATATACTAGAGAAGTCTGGATATTTGATGCGGCTGATTTGAAAAATGGTCCGGTCTGTAAATTGAGTCATCCCGATATGAACTACGCCTTTACGATTCATTCGACTTGGATGGCAGATTGCGAATCTCAACACTCTACTTATCGAGTGGATATTCAGAAAGACTTGGAATATTCCATCAATAGATATGCTTCGCGTAGAGGCAAATTCTACGAAGAATTTATGGAAGAACACGTTTATTCGCATTTTAGACAGGATGGCGACCAGTGATACTCGTTTATCAAAACTATATACAGCAATAATAAGTTAATTCAGTAGGTTGATCGCTCTGGATACTTAGTATGCCAAGTTCGGGAAATCTATTTTACACTCTGTTCACATCAAATCGACTGCCTTCTTGCTGAAAAGGAGCAGACAATCATGGTATGCGGACTGATGTCAATAAAATGGTATTTTCAGTCATTGATTTTTCTAATATCCTATACACACTATGAGCAATATACACACCAACATAGATTTTCAATACGAGAATCTTTGGCTAGCCTTCCTCAGACCTTCCGACGAAGAACAGCTACTCGTCAAACACATAAAATCCAATGCTAGCAGCTTAGTTACCAATTGGGAACAGGAATCCGCACGGCTAGAAACTTTCAACCACTTACCCATATTATGGCCTACTACTTTTGATGCTGATACTACAAAGAAATACGCCCTTCCATCCGGTCGTCTGCTCCTCAATGTCATCGAATCTAATGACACCACCCTCGCCGAACGCCTGACCATTGCTGACCAGCTGATCCGCATCGTATCAAATATCAATGATAAAAATGTCTTTTTTTGCGACCTCAAT
Source organism: Bacteroidota bacterium (assembly GCA_038749535.1). Classification (GTDB taxonomy): domain Bacteria; phylum Bacteroidota; class Bacteroidia; order Chitinophagales; family Saprospiraceae; genus JAAUTG01. The sequence continues at coordinate 7,105 of JBCDHX010000160.1, read as the reverse complement.
TGGCATCTTTTTTGGTATGATTTATTACAAGAGCAATTGTCGTTATTGGATATTTTGATGACTATTGACTTGTCTGCCACAGCTACTTATCGCAGCAATTGGCATACAGAAGCCAACCGATATTGCATAGCGCCTGAGCAGAGTCTAGTCAATTCTTACCAGCCCGATGTCCGCTCCAACTATTACAGCTTGGGTATTATACTCTATGCCCTTTTCACTGGACAGCGACCTTTTGAAGGCGAAGAGCGCTTGTCTGTGTTGCACAAACACCTATCCGTTGATCCCATCGCGCCTCATCACTTACAGCCAAATTTAGGTATTAATCTATCTCGCTTCCTACTCAAACTACTCGCCAAAAATCCAGAAGAAAGATACCAGTCTTCCAAAGGACTACTTTGGGATTTTCAGCAAATCAAAAACCTACTGTTAGATGGCATATCGGAAGAACTGACATTGGGCACTAGAGATTTTCCTGCCCAATTCATTCTGCCTGATTCCATTTTCATACGCAACACCGACAGGCGAAAACTAGACGCTGCAGCTACTCAAACTGCACAGACGCGCAAGACGCTCTTTTTGTTGAAAGGAGACAAAGGCGTAGGGATTGATGCGCTCATGGAAAACTTCGTTCGGGAGCTAGACATCGAGCAGTTCTATGCTGGAAAGGGACGATTCGTTACCAATAAGAATTTGCCTTACTCTGGCATCAAGCAGATGACGGCGGACTTGATTCATCGGATGCAGACCCAAGTGCCGGAAGATAGACGACCCATACAGCGTGATTTGGATCAGCGCATCGGCAATCTATCGGGTGTTTTGATTGCCTTCGAGCGTAGTTTTCGGGAGCTATTTTCTAGTGTACAAGCTGCTCCTGAAGTGCGAGAGTCCTCTGTTTTCAATCGGTTGGCTTATGCGTATATCGAGTTTTTGAAAGTACTGGAGTTGCAAGGTAAAACGGTTGTCCTTTGCATAGAAGATGTGCATTTGGCGGATCGGACTTCTCTTAGGTTATTGGAAGAAGTCTTGAAGACGTCGGTGTTACAACAAGTATTGCTTGTGATGGGTTATGGGGACGAATCGACTAGGTGGAGCGATCACTTTACTGACTTTTTTAGTCATATTCAGCAAGCGCCTGCCAATCAATACGAACGCCTAGAACATCGCATTCACAATTTATCGAAAACCGAATTAAAAACCATTTTACAGCAACTCAAAATAGAGCCGCTTTTACCCGTCAAGCGCATGCTGCATCAAAAAACAAATGGTCATGTAGATTTTATCAAACAACTCTTCAGCGCATTGACCACCAATAATTTGATCGAACCCAATGTCACCCAGCAAAATTGGATGGTGAATGCTGCTGCCATCGAAGGCATCCACATCAGTGAGAATGTCAATGATTTTCTGAAAGCCCGTATTCGTATCCTTTCCGAGGATGCCCTTCATATATTAAAAATAGCGGCGGCGATAGGAGAAAGCTTCAAACTCAAACAACTACAGCGAATGTCGCCCTTCGAAGCTGACAGAACAGATCAGCTCATCGAACAACTTCGCACTGCCGACTTTCTTTTGCCATTGTCCTACAAACGAGCGCAGTTGCATGAATTGCAGTTCGCGCATGCCGACTTTCAGCCTACACTTCAAACGGTCACTTCAATAGAAGAATACGAAGCCATCAAGCTCAGTCTACTGGAAGATATCACAGCTTCCATTGCTGCCGATAGCAACCATACACGCCTGTATGAGCTAGTCGATCATTTGGCAGCTATTTCCCCAGAAAAACGAGCACCGTATCAAGCTTATTTACAACAGACAGCTCTGAAAGCCAAACGAGAAACCGCGTTTGAGGCTGCTGCTCAATGTTTTGAAATGCTGTTTGAAGTAGAGTCATTGCCGTATCGAAAAGACCCTATTTTACTATTCGACTATTTGTATGAAGCTTGTAATTGTCGGCTATTCGAGATGAATTATCCACGCTACGAAGCTTTACTTCAAAAGCTATCTGCATACGCTGTTCATGACTTCCAGCGACACCGTATTTATATCCTCAAAGCAGATGCTTATACCCAATTGGAGCAATTTGAAGAGACCATCGATAATTTAGCTGAGGGTTTGGAGGACATGGGCATCTCTTTTTCTACCAAAATCAATAAGCGCGATCAGATCAGTATTTTCATTCAAAATATGTGGCGTACTCGTAAAATGAATAAAGAGTCTGTTCTTCACTTGCCGCTCAATCAGGACGAGCAATCGGATACTGCTCAGTCTTTAATTCTGAAGTCTTCGGCAGCCATTTATTTTTTAAATCCAGCACTGACTTCTCGCTTGACGCGCATCGGTATCGCCAATTTGACCCAGAAAGGTTTGCTGCCCAGTTCTCCCGGACATATAGTTTCCACTGGTTTCATTATCAATAGCTTCTCTGACTTGGTTGGTAAAGCAGAAAGTTTGGCTCAAGCAGGTCTGGCACTGCTCAAAACACGGCTAGGAGATGCGAACGGCAATCTGTATGCTCATTTCATGTATGGTACGTTCATCCAGCATGCTTCTCATCCATTGGCGGATAGCATCCAATTGCTTCAACAGTATTATAAGAAAGGAAGGGAGTGTGGAAATATCTCCATAGCTTTTTACTGTTTGGGGATGAACCGATGGTATCAAATTTTTGATGGTCGCCCTTTGTCAGAGTTGAAAGAATCATTGTCTGCTAGCCACCGCATGGTCATCGACAACAACAGGCGAGTAGTGAGTGAAACGCATCACAAAATCATGAAGTCATTGGTCAGTGAACTGACCAGCGAGACTTTGTCTGACCTGCTATTTGCGGATACTTCCTTGTTGATTCATGATATTGACTTGTCCAAAGCCGATGGAACGATTTCGGCAAACGTAGATTTGAGCAGAATGATCTTGAGTGTTGCCAATGGACAATTGCTGAAAGATAAAAATTTATCAACAACGATCAATGACTATCTAAGTGGAGCCGGTCATGGAACGTATAATGCTATTGTTATCATTTTTTATTCCCTCTTTCATTATTTCAAGACGGACTTTTACGATGCTCACTTCTCTAAAAAATTTATACAAAAACAACTAAAAGTACTCGCTACTAGATCGCAATCTGCTCCTCAAAATCATATGGCCAAATACGAACTGCTAAACGCTTTGAAAGCCAACAAAGCAGGAAAAATACAAAAAGCAAGTGCTCATTTTCAGGAAGCCTATTGTGCGGCTATTGAGTATGACAACAATTGGGATAAAGGGCTAGTGCTGGAAGAATACAGTCAGTTTTTACTGGCACAGCAGCACTCCAAATTAGGGATGAAAATAATGGCAGAAGCAGTGGCTGCCTATCGAGATTGGGGGGCGACGAGTATCGTCAATCGTTTGCTAAACAATTTTCCTGAATTGAATAGAGATGAAAACGCATCCTTTTTGTCTACCCAATCCGTGAAACAACAAGAAGCAGCCTTGTCTATTGTATTTGAATGGGGAAAAAGAATCCGAAAGGAAGATCAACTGGATGCTCAAGCTAAAGTCCTTTTGAATGCTTTAGAAGCCATCGTCTACACAGAACGCGCCGTCTTTTTGATCAATATGGAAGGACAGTTCAATGTGTATGCTACCAAAGAGCAGAAGCAACCGCCAACCATCATCAACGACAAAGCAAGCACCCTACATATACCGCTTTCTTTGTTGCAACTCGTCAAAAGGCGGCGAACAGAAATCAGACTAGAAGAGGTCACACAAAGTCCACAGTTCGCCAATGATCCTTACATTCGGAGGAATAACATCAAATCTATTCTTTGTCTGCCATTTGTCAAAGGCAATGAAATCACCAGCATACTTTATTTGGAAAACAGCCAATCGAATCAAGTCTTTGATGTCCAGCAAACAGATTTGGTGAAGCTGTTATTTTATCAAGTGGCGACGCTACTCGATCAGGCTGCTTTGACCGAATTACTAGAAGAGAAACTTAAATTACGTGCCCAGCAAATCCAGCTAGAGCGCGATAAATCTAATGAACTACTAAGTAATATTTTACCGCGAAAAGTAGCCGAAGAGTTGAAAGAAAACGGGCAAGTGACGCCCAAAAAGCATGAAAATGTATCTGTTCTCTTTACAGATTTCAAAGACTTCAGTAAATTTTCTAATTCATTGACAGCAGATCAGCTGATCGGTGGACTGAATGAGTGCTACCGCGCTTTTGATGAAATCGTGGAAGCACATGGGTTGGAAAAAATCAAAACGATAGGCGATTCTTATATGTGTGCCTCCGGCATACCAGAGGCACAGGAGCAGTCCACGATCCAAGCTGTCAAAGCTGCGCTAGATATGTTGGCATTTATCGATCAATTCAATGAAAAGCGTGTCCGACAAGGATTGCCTGCGATGCAGATGCGAGCTGGTATTCATACCGGCTCTGTGGTGGCAGGGGTAGTAGGTATCCGAAAATACGCCTACGATATCTGGGGCTCTACCGTCAACATAGCTTCTCGAATGGAGTCCGCAGGAGAAGCAGGACAACTGAACATATCCGGCTCTACCTACCTCAAAGTGAAAAATCACTATGACTGTATCTATCGCGGTAAAATCGAAGCGAAGAATATAGGTGAAATCGATATGTATTTTGTGTCGTCTAAAGATCAGAATTGATAGGAAGAAGGCTGTGGCATACCACTCAATGTCTCACGTCCAATATTTAATGTCTTATACCAAATTCAGTAATGAAGTATGTAAATATGAACTAGATTATTTTGAGGCTAATGAAGGCGAAAAGTACAGTCCTAGCGGTAGCTAAGGCGAGCATTTTCAACGAAGAGTAGCTTCAAAAGAACCGGTTTAGGGATGAAGAAATTAATAACCTACGCAAAATTTCGTAGGAAATTTGGATTTCATCAAGGTGATTTTTTGGACGAGTAGCGAGCTACTCTAGAAAAAATCAACGCAGAAGAAATTCACAATTTGTAGAAAGATGCGTAGGTTATTTTTTGCGAACTTCCTTATATGTATAATTTGTTTTTGAAATTGGTATTATAATACACTACAACCATTCAAAATGAACACCAACTACACAGCAGAAGCAAAGGCGCATCCTCAAAACAGCATACAAACTCATCCTGATGCTGCTACCGTCATCCCACTCATCAAAGCCATTTTACATGAGCGTTGGGGTAATTTAGACGAAGTATTATTGGATCAAATCATCCATCATCTGGAATGGGAAATCCTGAACTGTGGCATAAAATTGTATCAAGAAGGTGAGATCGGTGACTGTATGCATATCCTCATTTCAGGTCGATTGAAAGCCTTTAGAGAGGAATCAGGTCAGCTAGTTGGCATTGGTGAAATCTCAGCAGGCGAGTGTGTAGGCGAAACCAGTCTGATCGCCGAAGCACCCAGAAATGCCAGCATTTACGTCATCCGAGACAGCATTTTGGTGAAGATGAACAAGATGCAATTCGACGCTATTTGTCAGCAACATCCGCAACTTCTGAAGCAAGTAGCGAAAGTCGTTATTCAGCGTTTTTCCAATCCCGATGGCGCGAAACAAAAGCTAGCAGCCATCAAAAATGTTGCCCTTTTTCCGGTCGATGAAACCGTCGATATGGAAGCTTTCACCACAAAACTAATCGAGCAGCTCAGTCATCAAGTCAGTACGCAAGTATTCGATAAAGTGCGCATGAATGAGCGACTATCAACAGATGGACTCGATGACTTTAGCGAAGCGTCCTTGAGTGATTTGCATTTCTACAATTGGCAAGAAAAAATAGAACAAGAGTCCGATCTTATCATTTATCAGGCAGCTCATGATGATTCCTTTTGGACGCAAACTTGTATTCGACAAGCAGACATGATTTTGCTCGTCGGCGACTTTTATGAAAGAGAAAAAAGTGCCGTCGAAACCAATTTATTTGAACGTACTAATAAGCTCAGTTATGTCAGCCGACATCTAGTGCTCCTTCATAAAGACGCCAATCGCTTACCTGAAAATACGGCTCATCATCTTGACCTACGCGAAGTAGATTTGCACCATCATATTCGTTGGGAAAAAGAAGGTGATTTTGCTCGGCTATCGCGGTTCATCACTGGCAAAACGATTGGGTTGGTACTGGCAGGTGGTGGCGCAAAAGGGCTAGCACACGTTGGTGTCTATCAACGTCTGAAAGAGGAAGGGATCGAAATAGATATGTTGGGCGGCACCAGTATAGGTGCAGCCATCGCCGGAGCCATAGCGATGGATCTGAGTGTGAAAGAGCTGGTAGAGAAATGCAGAGATGCCTTTGTGGTCGAGAAACCACTATCTAAACGAGCACTTCCGCTTGTCTCCTTCATCAGCGATACGCGCCTCAATCGAGTGATGAAAAAACATTACGGCAACCGAAATATCGAAGATCAATGGCTCAACTTCTTCTGCGTCTCTAGCAATTATTCTCATCCCGCAACCATTATTCATAAGCGCGGCAAATTTTGGAAAGCCATTCGAGCTAGTCTATCCATTCCTGGCGCGCTACCACCCGTAGTAGAAGGCAATGACTTGCTGGTCGATGGCGGACTGATGAATAACTTTCCCATCGATATTATGACGAGCTATAATATCGGGAAAATCATCGGTGTCAGTTTGAGTAAGGAAAAGGAATACCAACTGAATTATCAACAAATTCCGCACTCAAGAAAGCTGCTGCAAAACAAATTTGTGTCTAAAAAGAAGCGCATCAAAGTACCGAGTTTGGTCAGCATCATCTTCAAATCAACGATTTTAGCGAGTTATGAAAAAAGCGGAAGCACCAAGCAATTGGCGGATGTGTTGATTCATCCGCCTGTAGCTCGTTTCGGTCTATTGGACTTCAAAAAGTTTGATGCTATTTATAAAATTGGGTACGAGCATACCGACGAATTGTTGAAGACGGAAGGAGACTTGTTTAAATGTTTGAAAGTAGTGTGAGATGAGCGGTTTGCTACAAGGAGAATGTTCAAAAAAGTGTGTCAAGTGAATAAATATTATAAATGTTGGTCAAACCGATCAGGGAACTCTCTTTTGAACTCCAAGATGACTTTTTTGAAAGAATGAATACGCTTGCTCCACACCTTTTCCTTACGCATC
>JBCDHX010000159.1:0-12745 GCA_038749535.1 Bacteroidota bacterium | reverse complement strand
ATTGAATAATCTATTTTTTTCCTCAAAAAGCCCCCCTCTTTTTGAGGGCTTTTTGAGGAAAAAAATGTTGGCATAACCCGAATCACCAAAATTTTGAAACCTATCTTAAATTTTTGTCCTGATTTATTGAACCACCTCACTTAAGGATTAAATAGGCATTATGTGTAGCAATATTCAAGAAGCTAGCCATATAGGCCTTGTTCTTACTTAGTTCTTGAATAGGAATAACAGGACGTCCCTTACCAGTAGACGCCTTTTGTGGTGTAGCTGTCATAGCGTAGTTGATTTAGTGAGTAAAAAAGGGAAGACAAATAAATTCGGTAGGCAATGGCAGGAGTCTATTAATTATGCAACGGGAATGCAAGGAAAAGATACGGTTTATTATTCACTCTACAAATTCCCCATCCCAACTCACCACTCGGTCAAAAGGCTGAACCAATACATCCAGTAGCACTGCCAGCTCTGCTTTAGCAATAGGACGCTCACGATCAAAATTTTGTAGTGCTGCGGCTGACCACCAGAGCTTATCTACTTGGACGCGCTGCCAGTTTTGGTTGTTTTGCAATTGCCACTCATTGATGATTTCAATGGCATCTTGGACGGTCAATAGCTCCGCGTCAGCTATAGTAGGTGGTGTTTCTCCGGTATCGTATTCGGCTAGCCGCTGTACGAATTGAGCGGCGGAGATGGTCGTATCTGGATAAAACCAAGTTTGATTTGCCCATTTGTAAGGAATGCCCGTTCCTCGGAGCAGTCCGGTCGCACCGGTGCGCTGAATGGCTTCAAAGTGAGGGTGATTCGGTGATACATCGATGAAAGGCAGTAAGTAACCTTTTGCTTGCAGTAAGCGATCTTGTAACAATCGAATATTGACTTCTTTGGGCGAAATATTTTCCTCCACACTCATCGCTGCCAACAGTCCCGCTACTTGCCCAATCTGAATGATGACCGGCTGCAAACGAGACGAACCATTGACGATATTACTGACGGAAATGGCTTTGTCTGCTACGATTAGGTTATCAACTTCTTTAGGAATCAATGCTCCCAAAGGTATACTGAAAGAAGGTACTTTGGGGAAATCAATCTCCGGTGCGTCCGCTCGCTCGTAATGATGATGGTCGATGGGATAGTCACCTACGGCAATGCCCGTCCGGTACAAAGTAAAGTCATAAGGTTGTAGCAAATGATTGACGTTTAAGCGGACGAGTCCGTCGATGCGACGTCCTTCTCGATGGTAAGGCATCAATGGGAATCCATCTTCGCTTGGAAATTCATCTTCGGCGATGCCTAAGTTTTTGAAGCCCAATTCATGCTGAATATAATAGACAAATTGCAGGGTTTTGTTTTTGGCTTTGGCGAGAGCAGCTACTCGCTCTTCGGTAGTCATGTCGATGATATTCGTGTAGTAGTCGTTGCCTTTGAGCGGCCAGTTTATCATGTATTTTTCATTGGGCAGTTTGCCGTAATTGAGCATGGTGGGGCAGGGGTGTGGTTTGGCGGCTTCGTCTTTGCAGCGTGCCGCACAAGCACAGTCAAAAACGCTCGGATCATAGCCTTCCGGTCGCTCAATAGTTTTGTCTGTGTCTCTTCCAAAATCTTTTAGAATAATCGCATAAGTTAGGTCTTGAATGATGTCATTGGCGGCTTTTGGTGCCATACTTTCGCTGCTTTCTGCACTTGCTTCCATGCCTACATCAAAACTCACATCCACTGCTGCTGCTACATCGCCTAAATCAGTCCCATCTATCAGTATTTTTGCTTCAATCTGCTGATCATCAGCCAGTTGGACTTCCCATTTTTGATCGTATTGAGTGATCGTTTCGTAGTTTTTCTCAAATAAAATGGTCAAATTTTTTTCCTCTGCTGCCATCTTTTGCCAAAATTCATTGCCTACGCTCGGCTCAAATTGAGTATTGCTGACCCAGCCTGTGAACAATGCTTCTTCTCCTCCATAATGTCGCCGTAGCGAGTCTCGAAACTCACCCCAAAGTCCGGCAGGCAGTTGATGATTCCCATCGGTTGCGCTCACTCCAGCGGAAGTCAGCATCCCGCCCAACCACGGTAGGGAAGTCACCAAAATGGTGGTCGCGCCGCTACGTGCTGATTGTATGGCTGCCGTCGTCGCCCCCGTGCCGTTTCCAAGGATGAGTACATCGGTTTGGAGGATTTCTTTTTTGGATTGGCAGGCAAAAAATAAGAGAAATAAAAATAGAAAGGATGAGTATTTCATTGGATTGATTGTTTACAGCAAGCGAGTGAATTTAGTTCTCCTCAAATCCTTCATTTTTCTCTATCCTCACTTCTTCACTTCGCTCTATTTCGATACGTCCATTTTGTTGTCCAATATAGCGATTCTCTTCAATATTGACTTTTTGACAGCCTTTAACATAGATGGTCGGCTTGTCAGGAAAAATAGGTGCAAAGTCAAAAGTTTGAGTGATGGTATTGTTAGAAAAAGTGAGTCCATCGATGGATTGAGCGAAAAGAATACCGCTGTCAAAAGTGTTGAATGTATTGTCGATGATGCGGATATTTCGGTTGTAGTAGCCGTTGCGTCCCAAGCTCTCTTCGTCTTTGATCTGAGGAAAAATAACGATGGCAGGCTGTCCATTGGCGACTCGGCACACATTGGTAAACGTGTTGTTTTGAATCAACACATCATTAGCTGCGCCGGATTCATTGAAAAATTTCATTTCCCCCCAATTGCGCAAACCCGACATTGAGGAAGAAAAATGATTGTCTTCGATCAGTACTTTTCCACCTGTCTTGAATAATGCTCCTCGTGCCCAATTCTTCCGAACCACACAGTTGCGCATCACTAAATCAGCTGACCAAGAAATATTATCCAGTCCATAGCCATCCTGTGCCTCAGGGAGTTGCTCTTTTGTGTGAATGAGGAAATAGCTGTCATTCAAGAGTTCTGTTTTGACGACATTCAAGGTATCATAGATAGGGAGTAGCGTATTGGGATGAATGATGCGCAGTTGATCGTCGGCTTCCGCAAAGATGAAACCTTCTTGTTGAATATGGACTACTTCTGCCAGCAACAAATGATCGTTTATCTTGCTGCGGATAGTTGCGTAGTTACCGTGAATATTGAGCCCATCATCCATACTCGCCTCGAATACACAATCTTCCAATTGCACCAAACCACGACAATTGACAAAGTGTGTTGCGTCCGCATTAGTCGAGATAACTCTATCCGTATTTGGCGTTGGGATGACGTTCACTTTTTCTAATAATACATTCTCGCATTTTTCGCCAATGATGCCCATGCCTGCGCTGCTATGTACTTGGACAGATCGCAAAACAATATCTTTGGATTGCTGCAAGTGAATGGTCGGGGCGATCCGATTGACATTAGGAAAGTTGCGCCATTTGGCGATGAAATGCCAGCCTACTTGCGGCAAAGAATCTATGGTATTTTTGACTTCCAACGTATGTGCATCCAAAGCATTCAACGCATAGTGTTGCTCTTTATAAGGATTCCAATGTCGTCCTTTGTAGCGTTCTAGTTTATAGACAGGTGCTCCAGTTTTGCCATCAAACCAGTAATTGCCACCGATAAAATAATTGTCCTCCGCTCTTTGGATGACTAGATCATTGTTTTGAATCGCCCATTTTTCATTTTTATGTAGCTGCAATTGATAGGTTTGCTCCTTTTCATTGACCGCAAGGACGCGTCCTTGTAGATAAAAAGGCGTCGCCCAATCAAACGATAAATTTCGGACTTCAATTTGACTGGATTGATGAATAATACTGCCCATCATCACGCCATGCAATCGGATGACTGCTCCCTGTCCGTCGATCACTAGATTGTGTTGCTGAAGCAATGGGAAGGCAATCCTTTTTTCGCCATTGATGTTGTTGGACATTTTGACGGTGCGCTGATAGGCCTGATCGGGGAAATAATCGTGAACACCTTCGGGGATGAGCAACAGTGGTGCTGCCAAGTCTCGGCAGGCTTTCAAAGCTTGATAGGTACTCAAGCTGAAATCTTTATAAATCGCTAGAAAATCAGTGAGGCGAATGGTGTCGCGCTGCGCGAATAGTAGGAGTGGTAGGCAGCAAATAAAAGTGAGAACAGCAGAACGCATTTGGAGAGTAGCTGGTGAAGGAGCAAAGATAGTCTAATACTAAGGATACAAATAAAAAGTGCCTCTCCACGAATATGAAGAAGCACTATTTTTATTTGTCTGATCTAGAATGTTGATCTAAAAACGATCCGCATTCATCACCTTCGTCCAAGTAGCGACAAAGTCACGCACAAACTTTTCTTGATTGTCATCTTGCGCATAAAACTCTGCATAGGCTCTCAAGATGGAATTAGAACCGAATACCAAGTCTGCACCTGTAGCTGTCCACTTCGTATCTCCTGACTTCCGATCTTTGATGACATATAGGTTGTCATCAAGAGGGATCCAAGCGTATCTCATATCCGTCAGATTCACGAAGAAGTCAGTCGTCAAATGTCCAACACGATCTGTGAAAACGCCATGCTCTGTACCGTCATAATTCGTGCCCAATACACGCATACCACCTAACAAAGCTGTCATCTCGTAGCCTGTCAAGCCTAGCAATTGCACTCTGTCCAGCAGCATCTCTTCTGCGCTCGCATCCTCGTAGTGCTTTTTCATCCAGTTTCTAAAACCATCGGCGAATGGCTCTAAATAAGCGAAAGAATCGGCATCTGTCATCTCAGCAGTGGCATCTCCTCGACCTGGCGAGAATGGTACTTCTACCTCAAAACCAGCATGCTCTATCGCTTGCTCGATACCCACATTTCCTGCCAATACAATCACATCAGCAATACTTGCGCTATGTTTTTCTGCAATAGGCGTCAAAATACTCAATACCTTACCCAATCGTTCTGGCTCATTGCCTGCCCAATTGCGCTGTGGCTCTAGTCGGATTCGTGCACCATTCGCGCCACCCCTCAAGTCCGACTGTCTGAATGTTCTGGCACTATCCCAAGCTGTGTTGACCATTTCAGCGATAGATAAACCAGTGGCTACGATGTCTTTTTTGACGGCTGCTACGTCATAATCTGTGTTACCCGCAGGAACATTATCTTGCCAAATCAACTCTTCTTGAGGTACATCTGGTCCGAAGTAACGCTTCTTCGGTCCCATATCACGGTGCGTCAGTTTGAACCAAGCTCTAGCGAACGTATCTTTAAAATACTCAGGATCTTTTATGAATCGCTGACAGATTTCATTGTAGATCGGATCTACTTTCATTGCCATATCGGCATCTGTCATGATCGGGTTGTGGCGGATAGATGGGTCGGTGGCATCTTGTGGTTTGTCTTCCTCTTTGATGTCGACTGGCTCCCATTGCCATGCGCCAGATTCTGATTTTGCTAGCTCCCATTCGTGCCCAAATAGCATATCGAAATAGCCCATATCAAATTTCAACGGCTCAGTTGTCCATGCACCTTCTATGCCTGATGTGAATGCCAAATTCGCTTTCATGGTTTCTGCATGTATCGCATTCGCCCATCCGAAACCTTGTTCGTACAATTCGCCAGATTCTGGCTCTACGCCGATGTCTGTTCCGGGTCCTGCACCATGCGCTTTTCCGACCGTGTGACCACCGCAAGTCAAGGCTGCCGTTTCTTCATCATTCATCGCCATACGCGCAAAAGTCTCGCGGACTTGAGCAGCCGTTTTCATCGGGTCAGGATTTCCGTTGACGCCCTCAGGATTGACGTAGATGAGTCCCATGTGCGTCGCCGCCAATGGATTTTCCAAAGTCGATGTATCATTCAGATCGCTATATCTGCTTTCGCTCGGTGCTAACCACTCGGTCTCTGATCCCCAATACACATCTTTTTCAGGTCCCCATATATCTTCTCTTCCAAATCCAAAGCCAAAGGTTTTCAAGCCCATGGACTCATAAGCTATTGTACCAGATAGAATGATTAAATCTGCCCAGCTGACTTTGTTACCATATTTCTTTTTCAATGGCCAAAGAATACGACGCGCTTTGTCCAAACTGGCATTATCGGGCCAAGAGTTGAGGGGTGCAAAACGGATATTGCCTGTTGCACCACCACCTCGACCATCAGATAGTCGGTAAGTTCCTGCAGCATGCCACGCCAGACGAATCATTAAACCGCCATAATGTCCCCAATCTGCTGGCCACCAATCTTGGCTATCGGTCAGCAAATCGTGCATGTCTTGCTTCAATGATTCTACATCTAGCTCTTTTAGGGCTTCTTGGTAATCGAAATCTTCGTCGTGGGGATTGGTTTTTGTATCGTGCTGGTGTAGAATATCTAAGTTGAGGGACTTAGGCCACCAATCTTTTTTGGTTGTCCTTACAGTCGTATCTGAGCCATGTAAAAATGGGCATTTTCCGCCCGTGCCTTTTAAATCTTGCATAAGTTTAGTTTATTTATTATGTAACTGGAGTGCCTTCTCCTTATTATCGCGAGGCAAGTTTTGAAGGGAATTTTGAAAACCTTATTTGAACTATTCACAAAGAAAATTAATTTTGAGCTATTTATCAAATAGATATTTTAGCCCATCTTATTTAAAAAATAAATATGACGATCCAGCAACTCCGTTACGTTATTGCACTAGATACGCATCGCAATTTTGTGAAAGCTTCCGAGAGTTGCTATGTCGCTCAACCAACGCTGACGCTACAAATCAAAAAGCTAGAAGATCAAATGGGGCTCAAATTATTTGATCGTAGTATGCAGCCACTCAAGCCGACCCCTTTGGGCGAACAGTTCATCGCAAAGGCGCGTGTGATTCTAAGAGAAGTAGAAGAGCTCAAAGTTTTAGTCAATGAGGAGCGCAACAGTATGGAAGGGACTTTCCGCATCGGCATCATTCCGACTTTAGCACCTTATCTGTTGCCGTTATTCATCAAAGAATTTCTGAATGCGTTTCCGACGACTAAGCTGGAGGTGCAAGAACTCCAAAGCGACATCATCATTGAGCGGTTGGAACAAGGACAATTGGATATCGGGCTCATGGCGACGCCTTTGAATGAAAAGCAGTTGACAGAAACGGTACTCTTTTATGAGCCTTTCCTAGTCTACACCGATGATGTGCCCAATATTACCAATGGGAAGAAGCGCGTACATGCCGATGATCTACAGCCCGAAGGCTTGTGGCTATTGGGAAAAGGACATTGTTTCCGCGATCATACGCTGAACCTTTGCAACTTCGACACCCTCACACTCAACCGAAACCTCATCATGCAAGGTGGCTCTATTGAAACGCTCAAATTGATGATTCAGCAAATTTCGGGTTATACGCTTATCCCTGCGCTTTCTTATCAAGCGATCACCGACCATTCTTCTGTGATTCATTTTGAAGTTCCTCAGCCTGTCCGAGAAATCAGTATCGTCACCCACAAAAATTTCACGAGAGAGCGACTGATCGAAGAATTGCGGAAGTCTATTCTGCGCCATACACCGGATGCGTTTCGGAAGAACACGAAGTTTATGATGGTGGAGTGGCGGTGAGGTCATGCATGAAAAGAAACGATCTTTCACCAATATGTACGCCTTATGCCATCTGTACCCATACGATGAGTAACGTCTCCCAATTTATGACACGAATCGTAGTTTTATTTTCCAACTAATTGTTTCGAGTTCAAGTTATAAGCCTTATCTTGTTTGCTCACAATTACGATCATGCCGAAAAAAACGATAGAAGAAAAATTGGCTATTCTCGCCGATGCCGCCAAGTACGATGTCTCTTGTGCCTCTAGTGGTAGCAATCGCAAAAACAAAAAAGGTGGACTCGGAAATTCTACCGGCATGGGTATCTGTCATACTTATACCGAAGACGGTCGTTGTGTGTCTTTGCTGAAATTGTTATTGACCAATCACTGTATTTTTGACTGTGCGTACTGCGTGAGTCGAAAAAGCAATGATGTAGAGCGCGCCGCTTTCACCGTACAAGAAGTAGTCGATCTGACCATCAACTTTTATCGTCGCAACTACATCGAGGGTTTGTTTCTGAGTTCTGGCATCTTCAAAAATGCGGACTTTACGATGGAGCGGCTGGTGCGGATTGCCAAAAAGCTACGCTTGGAACATAATTTTAACGGCTACATTCATCTCAAAGCCATTCCTGGCGCGAGTGACGAACTTATCCACGAAGCCGGATTGTACGCTGATCGCTTGAGCGTTAATATCGAAATCCCTTCTGAACCTAATCTGAAAAAGGTTGCGCCTGAGAAGAACTATAAGGAAGTTTTTGAGCCAATGAATTATTTGAAAGGTGCGATTCAGGGTTATCAAGAAGAAAAGAAAATCATCAAGAAAGCACCGCATTTCGCGCCTGCCGGACAAAGCACACAAATGGTGATCGGCGCGACGCCCGAAAACGATCTACACATCCTAAATCTCGCCAATGATTTGTACAAAGAACAAAAACTGAGGCGAGTTTACTATTCCGGTTACATCCCAATCAGCGACGACAATCGCTTGCCTGCCTTGAAACAAGCACCTTTGATTCGTGAGAATCGTTTGTATCAGTCTGATTGGTTGCTGCGTTTTTATGGTTTTAAGGTAGAGGAAATCGTCAATGCGAAGCACCCGGATTTGGACTTAGAGCTCGACCCAAAGTTGGCGTACGCTCTCCGCAATCCACAGCACTTTCCCGTCGATATTAACAAAGCACCTTATGAGATGATTTTGCGCATTCCGGGTATCGGTGTGAAGTCAGCGAAAAAGATCGTAGCGGCAAGAAAGCATCGAGCACTGCGGTTGGAGCATCTCAAAAAGATAGGAATTGTGATGAAACGCGCCAAATATTTCATGCTCACCGCCGACCCGCATTTCAAAGAAATTGACTTTTATCCAGAAGTCGTCCGGCAGCAATTGACACATGAAAAACAACAGCAAGCCAATCCGGCGCAGTTGAGCTTATTTGGGTAGAAGAAATCTAGTAGAGATGATGTGTAATGTGTGAGCAGCGCATTGTTCACTTTTCCGCTCATTGCCGCCGTCTCCTATCTCTTGCCTTCTCCAATAGCTCTTTCTTGAACTCGCGTTCCGCAGCTGGGATACGTAGCACTTTTCTGATGGGTAGTACGGTCAAAAATTGTTTGAAATATCGACGTTTCAGATCGATTTCTGCTTCCTCCAGTTGGAATAGCTCTTCGATCTTCGTACTGGCTTCTTCGTCTGAGATGACCAGCAGTTGTCGCTGTAGTTGCTTGTGCTTTTGTTGTAAATCGCGTCGCTCCTCGGTATACGTTTCATACATCGGGAAGAAGGCAGATGACTCTGTGTCCGTCAGCTGAAGCTCTTCCGTAAATACTTCTGCACGGAAGGCTTGGATTCGCTCTTGGCGTTGTGCAGTAGCAGAAAATTGGACTAGTATGAATAGCGTGATAAAAATGAAAAATTGATACCTCATAGTTGTCTGTAGTTTGGATTAGGATTCAGTTGGTTCAAGGTGATTTGCGTCTGTTTCATCCCAATTGGAAATCAGTAGTTCCTCCTCAAATTCCTCTAAATTGTCTTCGATATACTCTAGCGCATCTTGCTGAGATAGAACAGCATCAGAAGGGGAAGCAGATGTGAAGAAGAAATAAGATCCGATGCCTAACAGTAAAGCTACGGTAGCTGCTACTGCCCACGATTGCCAAAGCACACGCGGTTTGGAAGTCGCTTCTATTCGCGTCCAGACATCCTGTTCTAGCTGCTCGAAGTAGCCCTCCGGTACTTGAAATCCGGTGACCTCCTCTTTGGGAGGCAATGAAATTTTCTCTTTATCCATCAATAAATATGTTAGTCTGAGTTTATATGTCTATTCACTGTGCGCCTTTAAATATTCCTCTACCTTTTTGGCAGCATGATGATAAGACGCTTTCAAACCACCTACCGAAGTCTCCAAAATATCAGAGATTTCTTGATAACTCATCTCTTCAAAATAGCGCATATTGAACACCATCTTTTGTCGCTCCGGTAGCCGCACGATGGCTTGTTGTAGTTTGATCGCTGCTTCATTGCTATCGAAATAAGTGTCTGCGCGCAGTTGATTCGCCAATTCTGTCAATTGATCTTCTATAGAAGTCGTCCGATTTCTATTTTTTCGCTTCAAGAAAGTCAGTGATTCGTTGGTTGCGATCCGATACAGCCAAGTATATAAAGTGGAATGCCCTTTAAATTTGGGAATGCCTTTATATACCTTGACCAAAGTATTTTGCAGTACATCATTGGCATCTTCATGCTCTATGACCATACGCCGAATATGCCAGTAAAGTCGCTCTTGGTATTTGGACATGAGCATCCGAAATCCTTGTTCGCGTCGACTGGCCTGCTGACAGTAGGTAATGATCTGCGTGTCGGTTACTTCCTTGCGGATGGCTTGCAATAGGTACGTTTTTGTCATTGGACTAAGTAATCGTTGAAGGGTTTAAATTGATTTGTACAATTTTTCGTGTGTAGCGGTACTTAGTCGTTAGTCTGTGGTAGGTAGTGTGGTTTATGAGTTATGGATTATGGTTTATGGATCATAGACCATGACTTATAACTCATAAACCATATTATAGGTAGCCTTTTCTTTTTTTGACTTCGGTGATAAATGTTGACGTCTTGCGGTCAGCGCGCCATACCAAAAATAATTCGCCCAATGCATACACCAGCATTCCTAGCAGCAGTAAGCCGATGCGACCACTTTCTATCCATCCGAGATAAGGCGAATCAGCATAAAAAGTGCGGACATAGAATATCTCTACGACGATGACGGCAGCAGCTACAATAAAGCAAATGACGGCTGCAGCTTGTATCAGTTTGGTGAACTGTGGTTGTGATTTTCGGATGATGCGCTTGAGCAGCAAGTGGACATTGGGATAGTCCGGTGCGATTTTGATGAGTTCTCTAGCGGTATAGTCGGCGCGCTCGTACTCCATCATCTGATAGTGCGATGCTGCCTTCTGGTACAGTAGATCGCAAAACAAATCTCTTCCTTTGAAAAACTGAATGTTTTGAGCGATGGAGATTTCCAACACTAGATCTACGCGCTGCAAATATTTGCCGTACATCCCTAGCTCGAATAGGGCACGCATGTACGTGACTAGCAGATCGAAAGATTCTTGTTCATCCAAGTTCACAATCTGACGCCTACGCTCTTCATAGAAGCGGACTTGCGTTCTGTAGTCGCTTTGTTCTATCTCTTGAAACGCCTGATACAGACTAGAGTGATATGTAGAACGAGAAATGGGCACGGACTCAAATAATTGAATGATGATTATGGTTGAGCAATCTTTAGTTAGGCTGTCTACGTTCTTTCCTTTTAGAAAAATGAAATGAACATTAGCATCGACGATTTTTTATCAAACTTAAACTAAAGATACCGGTAGTAAAAGTAGAATAGCAAATTTTTGTTTTCTGAATGTTGCTGAAAATGAGCAATTGGTCGAAAATGACTATTTAGTGGTTGACAAAGGGTCGAAGCGATAGATTTTAGCTGCCTCTTTTTTGATACCTTCATTAGAGATATACAATCGACCTGATGCATCAAAGCAGATGCCTTCTGGCTGAGCGTGGATTTGTTTTTTTAGCTTTTGTATATGAATGATCTGACCGCTGCGATCTAAAATAAGCAGTGTTTTGCCTTTGGAAGATAATACATAAAAGTGATCGGTTATCGGATGAATAGCAATAGCAGAAGGGGCGAACTTGAATTTTTCGGCTTCAAAATTGTTATACAACTTATCCCTATTTTCCAGCTCTGGATGTTCGTCTAAAAATGCCACCAATGCCTCGCGCGTGATCGCCATGGGAGATGCAGGCGCGAAAGAATGTTCCTTCATGTCAAAACTATGAATGGTGCGCTGTCGGCTATCTCCATTCTTACAAGTGATGAGCAGCCGATCTTGTTTGGCGTCATAGCACAAGCCTTCTGCATCGTCTTCCTTACTCAGTCCGCCTTTTTGTTTCTCTACAATTAGTGTGTCTGCTTCCGGCAAAAATCGGTAGACCGTCCCTGTACTTTTGAGGACAAAACAAGTATTACCGACCACCTCGATGTCTTCATAGTCGCCATCTTTCCAAAAAGAAATAGAGTCACGTACTTCATGACTCATCAAGTCGACCTGGTAAATTATGCCCCATTCGTCTTGCACCGCCCAAAGTGATTGATGATCGGCGGACAGACTGATACCCGAAATCTCTTTCAGGTAGTCCGGTAGTATCATACTTTCGTCCGGCGTATGAAGATCATAAGTGAAAACAGACTGAGCGAAGGGCATAACACTAAAAGATAAGATATAAAGGCAAGTCAAAGAAAATCGTACACACATCATCATTCGCAGGATTGTTAATGAACAGACTTACTTAATCCGCCGCCATTAAATAAGTCTATTTTCAAAAGTAGTTAAAATTGTAGATAAAAATAAATATGTTCTTTTATATTTGTGCTCCAACACAACTACTCTCCGTACACACGTTTGGACAATTACTGTCTCCATCACACAGCAACATTTTCACTGAAACAACGTATTCTATAAAGAATATATATCAGTTTTGTCAATATGTAATTTAATCATCAAAACATACATATTTACGGAACTCTATCTATAAATATTTATTATTTTCAGTATGTATATATAGCTATCAGCTAATACTTTAAGGCATTTTATTCTAAATAGACTTGTTATGTCGTAGCTGATTAGGGCGAAGCGAAGCAAATTTTATTTTGGACAAGGCAAAATTTTTCGGCATAGCCTAGCTACGACTAAAAATTTTAACGCAGAACAGAATAAAATT
>JBCDHX010000158.1:0-13116 GCA_038749535.1 Bacteroidota bacterium | reverse complement strand
GGTATTTTGTACAATATTTGTTCTGTGAGTATCTTGATGCTCATTGGGCAAAAAACTTAGTGATGAAAGTGTCGTAACTTCCAATTTACTAAGTTTTGCCCTTTTCTTGATATCCTCTATTTTTTGTACGGACTATTGCTTAGTTACACAACTAACTTATATCCAATAAATGTACCCTTAGCAAATGATCGGGCGTAGTACTAATAATGAAATGAAAAGGAATCTGCGCCAACTAATCGAAGATAGCTTTGGCTTCGATTAGGTTTTCTTGCTCGAAGAATTTGCGGATGTTGTAAGCAGTGGAAGTATGGCGAGTCGGGTCTTTGAAAAAGAATAAACCATCGTCGTAGTAGCGGACTTGAGGATCGTTGTTTACTTTGAGATACTCCAGCAGCCGATCTTCTAGGCGTTGACCTTCTGCATTGGTGAAGACTTCCAATCCCAGAAACAGGATACAACTACCATTTTGAATGCTGTCTATTGTGAGTTCCCAGTTCATGCGTGAGGGTTGATGTACAAATATGGTAAAATTCAATCACACCACATAAATTTAACCTCAGCGAAAAGGTATCTCCTAAAGATCAAAGATGGATTTTCTCTACCTTTGCGCTACTCAAACAAATTACAGCCTTTCTGAATGAAATATCTTTGTCTCTTTCTTACCTTTCTTTGCCTATCTGCCTGCCGCACTACCCCTACCATAACACCTACTTCAACAGAAGTCTCCACGGTGAGTACGAGATCATCCGTTGTAGTGAAGCAACCAAAAAACATCATCCTCATGATCGGCGACGGCATGGGGCTGACGCAAATCACGGCGGGTATGTATACGCAGCGTGCACCTATTCAGTTGGAATCTTTTCCGGTTATTGGGCTACATAAATCGTATGCGTCGGATAATCTGGTGACGGATTCTGCTGCCGGAGCGACCGCTTTTTCTTGTGGCATCAAAACCTACAATGGGGCTATAGGCGTCGATGAAGATAGTACGGCTAAAGTGACGATTTTGGAACTGGCAGAAAAGAATGGACTGGCGACCGGGCTGCTATCTACTTCTAGCATTACTCATGCTACGCCTGCTAGCTTTATTGCACACGCGGCACGACGTTCTTATATGGAAGAAATTGCGACTTACTTTTTGGAGACAGAGATTGATTTTTTCATGGGTGGCGGCAAAGCCTATTTCGACCAAAGAGAAAGCGACGACCGCAATCTGTATAGAGAACTCAAGCAGAAAGGCTACCAAATAAGCAGCTATTTCGATCAGGATTTCGATAATTTGACTATCAAAAAAAACAACAACTTTGCCTACTTCACTGCTAATAAAGAACCACTCCCCAAAGCACAAGGACGCGACTATCTACCATATGCGACCCGCTCTGCCGCTCGTTTTTTGAGTCAAAAGGGTGCTGAAAAGGGCTTTTTCTTGATGGTGGAAGGCTCTCAGATCGATTGGGGCGGACACGCCAATAATTTGGACTATGTATTGTCTGAGTTTAGAGATTTTGATGCAGCAATCCAAGAAGTATTAGATTTTGCACGTCGAGATGGGGAGACTCTGGTCATTGTAACTGCCGATCATGAGACAGGTGGTCTAGCTATCAATCCCGGCTCTACACGTGACTCATTGGTGGCAGCATTTACCTCTACTTACCACACTGCCGCTATTATTCCAGTCTTTGCTTATGGTCCCGGCGCAGAAGCCTTTCGTGGCATTTATGAGAATACGGCGATTTTTGATAAGATGAGGAAAGCCTACGGCTTTTAGCTGTTAGCTATCAGCCTTTAGCAGTGAGCTGTTCAGTGAATATGTAATCTCAGCACTTTCCCTTTAGAGTAGGATATAAGTAGTTAAGGGTAAATAAATTTCCTTTCTGACTGAGCAGATTTTTTGTTCAGATGAACTTGTCCCGCTTGCGAGAGGCGAAAAACACAGACGATGCCTTCCGAAGAGTTAGAACAAGTTATCAGTGAGGCTTTTCAACGAAATATGAGCTAAAAAGATGCCGTCATGAAATAGGAAATTATATGCGCTCACCTACTTAATAGTCAAAATTGTCTCAACTATCATCTATGAAGTTAAGCTATCTACTGAATAGCTCAAAGCTAGTAGCTAATAGCTCACTGCTTTCTCTCAATCTTCAAATCCCCAAATGAAATATTCACCGTGATGGTGGCGAAATATTCGCTATTTGGCTGGAAGGTGAGCTTTTTGATGTAAGGCGTATCCTCTTCGAACTCAAACTGCCAAGCGTTCGGGACGACAACATTGCCATGCTGGACGACCAGCTGATGCTGATGGGTTTTGGGATCGATGTTAAAGAGTTGTACATCGGTTTTTTTGGCGTCTATATTGAGGTCGATCAAGCCTTCTCCCGCCCAAAGATTCAGGGTACTGTACTCAGCAGTGATATTGTAGTTGCCGACAACATCGCGAAAGTCGAGCTGAGAGCGACGCGCGAAGATGTCAAAGTCCCCGACAAGTTGTGCACCTCGTACTTCGCTGAATTTGGTGCGCATTTCCATGCCGCCTGTAATGTTGAATAAATCGACATTCCCGAACTCATTGAAGATGCGCAACTGACTGGTCAAATTACGGACATCGGTCTCTCCAAACTGATTTTTGATGTAGACTGGACAGCTTTCCGGCAGCCGAATGATGTAGCGCGCTTCCAAAACAGCCGTATTGTCTGTTTTTTCAGATTCTTGGACGTAGTTGCGGATGTAAATGTTGTTTTTGGCGCGATCTAGTAGGTACGCCATCCGCTCCAAATCTTTGGTCGCCTGCGCTTTATCGGGGTGCTTGGCGATCAATTCTATTTGTACATAGATCTCTTTTTTGCCCCAGCTTTCGACTAGTACTTCGGCATTTTCGCCCTCCAAATTAACCTCAAATCCATCGCTGTACGGAAATGTTTTTGTGATGCGTTTGGTGATGACTTGCAGACGTTGTTGATCGTCCTCGCCCTGTCCCACAACGGTCAAGGTAGCCAGCATACACCCTATCCAACCAATCAAAACTGCTTTACTCATAGTTTTTTCGACTAATTATATCTCTTGAACCAGAGCTTGCAACACTTGCGACCGCTCTTGTTCTATGTGTTTAACTTGATGTACCAATCGCGCCTGCGTACCATATTTTTGCATCTGTTGTAGTACTGCTCCGCGAGCCGTCGATAGTTCTTCCAGCTCCTCTTTTAGTTCTTGCACCGTCGCTGTCTCACACCAAAATGGATGCTGCGCACACAGTTCACTGATGCGTGCAAAAGCCGCTTCGTCTTCGTTCCAGTCAGCGACTAACAATGCCGGATTTTCGGTCATTTCGTCGCTCAGGATTTCTATCTGAGGCGTACTAGACTGCTGCCACCAGAAAGTAGCAACGAGCAGTATTGCAATAGCTGCTGCTGCTTGCCACCATCTACTACCTATTGTTCTGACCTTCGCTTGCTGTGGCAATTCATCTTCTATACGCGACCACAGATCTTCACTCGGTGTATAGGTCGGCAACTCTTGTATCGCTTCCCCTAGCTCCAGATCAACTTCGATGCGAGCCCAAAGCTGATGGCTAGGTGCGTGAGTCGGCAGTTGTCGTATTGCTTGCTGTAAATATCGTTCACTCATATCCATATTGGCTTAAACTGGCACGCAGCCTTTTTTTGGCATAAAACAATTGAGATTTGGAAGTACCTGATGAGATGCCTAACATCTCCGCCACTTCTTTATGCGAATAGCCTTCTACTTCGATCAATACAAAAACTGCTCGGTAGCCGTCCGGTAGCGCTTGTATGGCTTTTTCCAGGTACTCTGCGTCCAGATGATTGTTCCAAGTGATTTGCTTATTCAGATGTATTTCTTCTAGCGATTCGGTGAGTTGTTTCTTCTGTTTTTTGATTTTGCTGAGTGTGGTGCGGACGACGATGGTTTTGATCCAAGCACCCAGTGTCGATTCTTTTCGGAATTTAGGCAATGCCCGAAACACTTTCACAAAAGCCTCTTGCAGCGCATCTTCTGCCAGTTCTCTATTATTCAGCATACGATACGCTACCGTGTACATCGCATTTTTGTAGCGATCATACAATGCCTTCTGCGCACTCCGATCCTGTCGTAAACAAGCTTCCAGTAGTTCAGCTTCTGTCATGCTGATGGTAAAAGTCAAAATTCAAATTTTGTGCTGCTAATCCAGTTCGTCGTAAAGAGCACATTTTGTGGCGGTGGGTTGTATGCGGCGAGAACTTTTCAGTCATCTTTGGATAAGATAGTTTCACTCATCAGATCGCTCTTTCTTTCAATTGATCGCTACTTCTATTGGGCTGATGCCAGTTCCCACTCTTTCTTCATTCTATAAATGGTCGCCGTCCCAATATTTAGCTTTTGAGCAATAAGTGGAATATCATTGTCATACATTTCTAAATAGTACTGAACAATAAACGCTTTGTACTCCTTCATGGTCATTTCTTTTCTAAAAAAATCACTTAATGTACGTGTATTGTTAAACTGAATATGATCTTGTGCGATTTCATCTGTATCTGACAGAACTGCTGCGAGTCGAATGATGCCTTTTAGTTCGCTCAAGTTACCTGGAAAATCATAATTTATCAACTTATCCACAGCATCGCTGGTGATTTTTTTAGGAAGAATATCGTTTTCTTCGCAGAACTTATTTAGATAGTAATCGGCTAGCAGAACGATGTCGTGTGCCCGCTCTCGTAGTGGTTTGACATCTATATTGATCCCTATCAACTGATAGTATAGATCCTCTCGAAATTTTCCATTTTTCACTTCCCCGATCAACGACTTGGTCGCACCGATGATGTAGCGGATGTCCAGATGATCCTCGGAGTTCGCAGCGGATAGATCAGACTGATTGTTTTTGAAGAATTTGGATAGCTTGGCTTGTAGCTTACTCGATGCAAGATTGATATTGTCGATATAGATCGTGCCTCCTCTGGCTTCTTCGAACAAGCCTTTCTTCTTTTTTGTCAAATGACCGATGCCTTCCGCTTCTGCTCCAAATAACTCTATCGCGGTTTCATCTTCATCGTTGGTACCTACATCTACGACAACAAAAGGACCAAATTTTCTGGCGGAGTTGTAATGTATCCTTTTTGCTATCTCTACTTTATCGGTCCCTGTTTCTCCGGTGATGATCGCATTGATATTGGATTGGCTGGCTTTGGTGGCTAGATCTAGAATTTCGTTGATGCTGTCGCTAGCGTTGCGAACTCCCGGTGTGAGTGTAAATCGCTCATTCAACTCTCGGTGAAGTTGGCGAACGCTTCTCAATAAGGCCAGTTTTTCTGTGAGTCGTTCTAATATAGCTGTAAACCGAATTTTAAAGTGTACATCTTTCAGTATATAATCATAAGCACCTTTTTTCACCAGATCAGTTCCTTGCTGTACATCATCTTTTTCGAGTAGTACGACGATTTCTGTTCGGCTGTCATATTTTTTTAGTTCGGTACAGAATCGCTTGATTTTGACGTCAGGCACACTACTATCTACCAAAATGATGTCTGGTTGATGTTTTAACGCGTTGAAACATTCCTTACCACTATCAAACAGATGGATTTCACAGTTATCATCTACCTCTAAAATATTACTCAAGAGATGTTGATACATCGGATTGTCTACAACAATAAATACTTCATAGTGTCCTAGTGCCGGGTAATTCATATCTACACTTTCTGCTTAGTACTCAAGTACAAATAGGCTTTTGCCGACGCGAGCGACTGTTTTTATACTTCATTGATTTTTGAATATAATCTTTGTCGCTTTAGCAGTTTCTTTTGCTATACATCAGAACAAAAAATAAGTATACTCGAGTAATTTCACAACAATATTTGAGGTGCATCCCTCAATACACAAATATTGTTAGCAATTAGTTTTCAAAAGTAAATTAGTTCGTAATCGTAGCACTGTAAATCATGGCAATATGTGGTATATCATCCTCCATGTATGATGTTCCTACTGCCTTGAATCCGAGAGCAGTGTAGAAATTGAGCAAGTAAACTTGAGCAGATATTTTGATAGGTAGTGGAGACCATTGTGCCTTGGCGACCTTCAGTGCTTCTTGCATGATTCGTCTGCCATATCCTGCTCTTCGATATTTGATGGCACTCACTACACGACCAATGGACACATAGTCGTCGTACGATATACCTTCCGGCAGCAGGCGTACGTAGGCAGCTAGATTATCATCCTGTAGCAACATCAAATGTAAACTCGCCTGATCTTTTCCATCGGCATCTAGATAAGGGCAATCTTGCTCTACGATGAATACTTCTTGTCGTAGCCGCATGATGGCGTAAAGCTCGTCCAAACTAAGTTCTTCAAATCGCTTGAGCACAAATGTTGATGCCATAGTTATGGTCTAAAATGGAATGTCTTCATCCGAATTCATCTTCGATTGCAGAATCTGAATATTGCCGTAGTTGGCATCGCTATTCCCATCTTCATCTATGTCAAATCCATCTAACGCAAAGTCATCCAAGTCATCAAATTTGGCAAACTGATCGACAAATTTTAGCTTGATGGTCTTAGTCGCGCCATGTCTATTTTTGGCAAAAATCAACTCTGCCACTCCTTTCAGCGACTGCCCTTCTTCATCTTCCATGATTTGGTAGTATTCCG
This sequence comes from Bacteroidota bacterium, assembly GCA_038749535.1. Lineage (GTDB taxonomy): Bacteria > Bacteroidota > Bacteroidia > Chitinophagales > Saprospiraceae > JAAUTG01. The sequence goes on along the minus strand of JBCDHX010000158.1, from coordinate 6,486 downwards.
GTCTGTAAATGAAAGCGACCATATCTGCGTCTTGCTCTATACTTCCCGATTCTCTCAAATCCGACAACTGCGGACGCTTTGTACCACCACGTACTTCGACTGCCCGACTCAACTGCGACAGCGCGATCACAGGCACATCCAGTTCTTTTGCCAATGCCTTCAAGGAACGAGAGATCATACTGACTTCTTGCTCTCGATTGCCTTTGCTGTTTTCGCCGCCACCGCTCATTAACTGCAAATAGTCTATAATAACCAACTGTATATCGTGCTGCATTTTTAGGCGACGACATTTGGCACGCAACTCAAAAATATTGATGCCAGGCGTGTCATCTATGAAAATCGGAATATCGCTGAGTCGCTCGATGGTGGAATTGAGTTGTAGCATCTCGTCATTGTCCAGTTTCCCGGCACGTAGCTTGTGACCGGACACCTCTGCTTCCAGCGAAATGATACGCGTGACGAGCTGAACATTAGACATTTCTAGGGAGAAAATGGCGACGCCTTTTCCGAAGTCAGCGGCGGCATTTCGGGCGAGCGAAAGTACATAAGACGTGTTGTGTGTGACCGTCATATCTTCTAGCAAGAACAGTTTATTACCATCTAACTCAAAACCATAATAGTCATCAACGATGTCTTTTTCTACTTGAATGCCAGTGACTTTCCAATCGACTACACTCTTCCAAGGATTTGCTTTTTTTCGTTCGATCCGGACAGGAATACGATCAATATCACCATAGATTCTCAATCGCCAAACCATAGTTTCGTAGCCGATGCTTGCAATATGTGCCCTTTTGGAGGTCAAAGAAGTACGGAAGCCCAAAGAATCGCACAGATATTTGATTTGATGAGCAAGCCTTTTGTTCTTTTGAGCAATTTCATAGCCATTCGACTGGACAAGATAATGACCATCGCTATCTATCAAACCTGCTAGCAATTCCAGCCTTTTCTCTGTTGAATTGTACAGATAGTTGTTGGGAATATGCTTATTGTCAATGACACCAATATGTCTTAGCATACCACGCATAGACGCTCCGGTATGACCTTGTACTCCGCCGACTATGGAGTATTTCGGGATTCTATTTTGAGGTTCGTCTTTTCGTACTCTAAAGTCAAGCTGCTCGGCATAGTCGTAGATATAGTCGATGACTTCCGCATCTCGATTGGTGGTTTCTAATTTTGTTCTAGAACTATCGCCTAGCCAGAGTCCTAGGAAATAAGGTTCGACCATCGTCTTTTTTTCATTCAATTCAATAGCGACACGATAGCCTTTATATTTGGTTTTGAATTTATCGGAACGCGTCAGATAATCGCGAACTTCAATATTCAATACGTCGCTTTTTTGATGCCTACCTTCTCGTCTACTTTTTTTGAGCGATAGGATATGACTTTCATTGACGCGATAGTCGACGCCTTTGTTTTGGCGCACCCAATACATTTGCTCTCGCCCTCTCGCCAGCGACAATACTCGACGCGGCGTAGAGTCATCGCCCATCAGCAAGTCACCGACCTGTACGTCTTCTACTTTTTTCAATCGACCATCATACATCACCACTTTTGTCCCTTTCCCTAAACATTTCCCCATCCCCGGCCTGGCCGCAATGATAATCAAATCCGACTTCTGCAAACCCGATGTCAGCCGATCGACTTCCGAAAATCCAGTAGGTACGCCCGTCAGTCCATCCTCTCTGTTTTGTAGCTCTTCCAAAGACTTCATCACCTTGGCAGCTAAGGAGTTCATGCTCTCGTAGCTGCGACTTAGGTTGTTTTGTGTGATGTCAAATAGTCCTCTTTCTGTAGTGTCCAATAAGTCGAAGACATCCATTCCATCTTCATACGCATTTTTGATGGTTTCTGTAGACACGCGGATGAGTTCGCGCTGTATGTGCTTTTGTGCCACGATACGGGCGTGGTATTCTATATTGGCAGCGGAAGCGACGCGGCTGGTCAGTTCCGCCAAATAGTACGCACCACCCACACTTTCAATCTCGCCATCTTTGCGCAAGCCTTCTTCTACGGTGAGCATGTCGATGGGCTGTGTTTTTTCAAACAGCGCCATCATCACTTTGTAGATTTTCTGATGCGCGGGCTTATAGAAACTACTCGGCTGCAAAATGTCGAGAACGACAGGCAAGGCATTCTTGTCCAACATAATCGCCCCCAGAATCGCCTCTTCCAGTTTGGTGGCTTGTGGCGGTAGTTTTCCATAGACAAAATGTCCCAAATCTTCATTGCGACGGCTGACGCTACGTAGATTTCGGTTGGACTGCTGATCTGGATTCGTATTCTCGGACATAGTATATTCTGTATAAGTTCAATAGTCGAATGTTCTCTTTTGGTGTTTAGATCAATGCTACAACTGACTCTTTGTACGTACGATTCAGTCACAACAGCAATCCAAAAAGGACATTCGAGTTATTTCATATTACTCTCGGTAAAAAAGTTGGGGAGCATGTTCTTGCCGCTTTCGTTTAAGCCTTCAAAATTACTACTTAAAATCCAAAGTCGCCTATTCTTTTTTAGAGTTCCTCTCCACATTCGTCCGTAAAAAAGCAGGAAGTTTTTCCACAAATTGTGAATATCTTCGATTTGATATGCCCTCCGCCTACCTTTATCAAGCTATCTTTGTCCCTTTCATTAGGATGTCAACATTTTTCTGTTTCGTTTGCTTAGATTTTTAGGCAGTCTTCTCTCAATGGTGACTGTTGCTATCATTTATCTCTAGTCGATCTTTTCTATGTCTAATAAACTACTTGTTTTTACTGCGCCTTCGGGAGCCGGCAAAACCACCATCGTTCATCATTTGCTAAATCATTATCCAGATCATTTGGCATTTTCGACTTCTGCGACTACGCGTGCAGCCAGATCGGGTGAGCAGGATGGGAAAGATTATTATTTCCTATCGGCGGATGAGTTTCGGCAGCGCATCACGGCAGGCGACTTTTTGGAGTGGGAAGAGGTGTATCCCGACAAATATTATGGTACTTTGCGCTCAGAAGTGGAGCGACTTTGGGAGGAAGGTAAATGTGTCGTTTTTGATATTGATGTGAAAGGTGCACAAAACATCAAAAGTAGCTTCCCAGAGGAGTGTTTGACTGTTTTTATCAAGCCCCCTTCTTTTCAGTCATTGGTCGATCGTTTGGAAGCTAGAAGGACGGAAGACGAACAAAGTTTCCGCACACGCATCAATAAAGCAAAGGAAGAACTATTGTACAGCGACAATTTCGATGAGATATTGGTCAATGATGTATTGGAAGATACGTTTCAGCAAGCAGAAGTGATGGTCGAGTCGTTTTTAGGTAAAAAGAGTTAGTCTTTATGAGAGATCAGAATACGCTAATCACAGAAAATATGCGCATCAGCGTCGAGACATTTTATCGACCGGAGCACTCTGCGCCTAGCCGTGCCAAACACGTTTTCTCTTATGAGGTGACGATAGAAAATATGGGTAGGCAGCGCGTGCAACTGTTGCGCCGACATTGGTATATCATGGATGGGCTAGGGATGTTGCAAGAAGTGGAAGGGCCAGGCGTCATCGGCAAGCAACCTGTTTTTCATCCTAATGACTTACATCAATACGAATCGTGGTGCGAGCTCATCACGGACATTGGTAAAATGTATGGCTACTACACCATGATCGACTTGGATACAGAGCGACAGTTCAAGGTGCTGATTCCTGAGTTTAAGTTGGCAGCTTCTTTTCGGAAAAATTGACAGCTTGGGGAGATGTGATGTGTGATGTGTGATGTGTGATGTGTGATGTGTGATGTGTGATGTGTGAAAGGTGAGAACAACGAGGACTTTGAGAAAGACTCATCTTCACTTGTCTGCCACGCTAAACATCAATGCCTTAAATAGTTCATCCAAAATAATCATTCAACAAATAAATACTTTTCAGTAGTCTGACGTCCTTGTTTTCATTCAACTTCTCGTGCCTTGCGAAGCGTCTAACATCTACTGCCTAAAATCTGAAACAGATGATCGTCAAAGTATGCGGGCTTCGAGAGGAGCAAAACATTCGACAACTACAACAATTGCCTATCGACTGGATGGGCTTTATTTTTTATGCGGACTCACCTAGAGACGCCAGCGAAGTAGAAGAACTCAAATCCTTGCTAGCAGAAAGCAACTGGCAGTCGGATATCAAAAAAGTAGGTGTTTTTGTGAATATACAAATTCATGATATCCTTCATTATGTCCATGATTATCAGCTAGATTTCGTGCAACTTCACGGTAGCGAGAGCCCCGAATATTGCCGCGAGCTGAATACGCTTTGGAGCATTAGTAGTATGCGGAAAGCACAAGTCATCAAAGCTTTTTCCATCGCCGATGAAGATGATCTAGCCGAAGTCTCCAACTACGAACGCCACTGCGCCTATTTCATCTTCGATACCAAAGGCGCAGCGCCCGGCGGCAACGGCACGACTTTCGATTGGTCGATTCTATCCAATTATCATGGAATCACCCCATTCTTACTGAGTGGTGGCATCGGCGAAGACGATGCAGAGCGCATCCGACAATTGAATTTCCCACAGCTGCATGGCGTCGATATCAATAGTCAATTTGAAAAGAAACCAGGACTCAAAGATGTCGCTAGTATTAAGCGATTCTTAAAAGAAATTAAAGCTTAATCAGAAACATAGATAAAGCTACATGTAGGACTTTCGGAGTCTGATATATCTTTTACTTTCGCACACTCACTTTTTAAAATATAAGATCATGCAAAAAGTATTTACAGGTCTATTTTTTGCACTTTCATTGGTATGTGCACAAGCGCAAATCACCCTTTTTGATGCTGATTTTAGTGGGAATGGGAGTACCTCAGGTAGCGCAAGCGGTGCAGTCGGCGGCACTTGGACATCCAATGGTATCAATGGTTGTCCCGGTGGTTTTTTCGGCACGCGAAACGGAGTTTTTGAAATCACAGACTATGAAGGAAGCGGCTGTACGGGCAATCAAGGTGGCAGCAATGATAGCCAATGGCGAGCGACGGTCAATATTCGCAACTATGTGAATGTGAGTGTTTTAGTGGAAGTAAGTGGCGTAGCCGGAGGCGATGGTTTTGAGGCAACGCCCAGTCAATGTGTGCCAGCAGGATCTCAGGACTGCATAGATCAGTTGACCGTAAGAGTAAGCTATTCTGGAAACTCTTTTTCACAACAATATCGAACAAATTCCAATACGCTCAGCGGCATATTCGATGAAGCGCAAGGCATCTGTGGTAATCAATTGACTATACTGATAGTAGGTGGCACACAAGCAGCCGACGAAAGCTTTTTCATCAACCGGGTCACCGTATTCGGAGAAGCAGGTAGTCCTCCTATCGCCCTCAATCGATCTTTAGAACTTTGCGAAGGACAAAACGGACTCCTCCGAGTTGGCAATGTTAGTAATGATGCAGACATCATCTGGCTAGATGGAGAAGGCGATGAAATCAGAGCTTGTGAAGACAATCCAACTTGTCCATTGGCACGTGTATCACCTGACGATACAGGACTTTATGCTGCCTTAGTAGCCGATCCTAATTCCGGCTGTTTTGATCCCGTCGAGCTGGAATTTGAGGTATTGGTTTTTCCGGCATTGACACCTCCGGCGCGGATGCGTGTGCCCGAAGGTGTTTGTAGCGGCAGAACTGTCAATTTAGCTGCCACGCCTACGGGCAATGACTTTGAGTACACTTGGGTAGGACCGGACGGCGAAGAAATCACACGCTGTCGCAATCAAGCAACTTGTCCCATCGAAAATGTCCAGTTTGAAAACCAAGGACTTTATTTGGTGCAAATTTTAGATCCCTCTTTGGGAGAATGTGGTGTAGGTGAAGCAGAAGGCGAACTTTTCATCGCCGAAGGACCGGGGCGCGTCACTGTGAGCGATACCGATTACTGTATTGGACAGACTGCAACGCTGACGGTAGATGTCGAAAACGAAGGTGACTATATTTATACTTGGGTCAGAGGAAGCGACAATCAAGAATTGACCGCCAATGCAGATGGCTCATTGACGATTCCTGACTTAGTAGCAGTGGACGAAGGTCTCTATTTTTTGCTTATTACAGACGAAAGTGGCAGTTGTGAAACGGAGGTTTTTGTGGAATTGACATTAGATGGTGACTTTGAGACTTCTATCTCAGGACAAACACAAATTTGTAGTACTGAAACGACCAATCTGACAGCAAACAGCGGCGAAAATTATGTTTGGAGTAATGGCGCGACAAGTTCGACAGTCGAAGTTGGCTCAGGCAACTATTCTGTGACGATCACCAGCGAAAATGGTTGTGAAAAAGTTGAAACGGTCAGCGTCGAAGCTTTTCCTGACTTTACGACTTCCATTTCCGGCGAGACGCAAGTTTGCGCAGACGAAATGACTGATTTAACAGCAAACGGCGGCGAAAATTATGTTTGGAGTAATGGCGCGACAAGTTCGACAGTCGAAGTTGGCTCAGGCAACTATTCTGTGACGATCACCAGCGAAAATGGTTGTGAAAAAGTT
>JBCDHX010000157.1:0-13162 GCA_038749535.1 Bacteroidota bacterium | reverse complement strand
GTAAATAGAAACTAGATCATTTTGAGGCTAATTGAGGCGAAAAGCACAGTCCTAGCCGTAGCTAAGGCGAGCATTTTCAACGAAGAGTAGCTTCAAAAGAATCGGTTTATGTACGTAATTTGTTTTTGAAATTGGTATAACCACAAGGCTGTACAAACCAGATAACCTAATAGCACAGCGGCAAGCCTGATATTTCATGGCAAGTCTCATCGTTTCTATCGCAAACTATAGATTATCGCCTGACTTTCAGCAGTAGACACAATAGCCACCACACAATTTTTTAATGGACAACTATTTTATGAACACCATCGGCAGTCATTAGAAAATAAATTCCCGCGTGCTGAAGCTCAATGTGATTTATGGGCTGCACATCAAGTCTCTCGATGATACGCCCTAAATGATCCGTGAGTAGAAAATATGCTCCATCTAAAATGGACTGATTCGTTTTGATCGTAAAATTGCCATGACTGGGATTTGGAAATACCGTCGTCCTACTACTTGGTCTATTTGAGACTTCTGTGCTCGCTACCATTGAGCAGCTATACAATTTGGCATCTATTTGTTCCATTAACGCCCAAATATAAAGGTGATAATCTTTGCTGTGGAATCCTGAACCAAGAAAACTACTCCCATTTTCTACTTCAATCAAATCGTTAGGTCGCTGATCGATGGTGTCTTTATTATAGTCGATTGCTAAGACGAGTTTGGTTGTACTTGTTCGTTTAAATCTAGCTGTATAGTAGTTGTCAAATGCAATGTAATTGGCATCACCGCCAAGCTTGTAATGAGCATCAGGCGTGATGTAGTAGCGCAATGGACTAGCCGTCGAAGTGTAGTAAAGAGAATCTTGGACGAACTAGTCACGATTCAAGTCTACATTGCGATGAACCAGTCCGTCTTCAACAAGTGTTGTGTTAAAAATAGGTAAGGTAGTGATGATATCGGGGATGAGCTGTGACTCCTTAAAACTCCGCCAAGCGTGAATACATTGGCATTGGTTCATGGTGGTACATAGCGGGATATTCTTCCATTGTCCTCCAATATGTGTTCCATCTGCCGCATAGATATAAGGCATACCTGCTAGAGCAGCAGTCACCAGCTTAGATCGAGGGGATGGGTTGTCATCAAAGACATCACGCAGCAGCATCGCTAGGAGAAAAGAACCTTGAGAGTGACCTGCCAAAATAATTCGGTTTCCATTGTTGTGATTTTCTAAGTAGCATTCAAATGCTGCCTTTACATCCTGATACGCGCTATTCAAAGCAGAAGCTTTTGCCTCATCCGAAAAATTTGGACTGAGAAATGAAGCGGGCGTAGCTTGCCGATAGCGTGGCGCGTAAAATCTACCATACTTTCCCAACAAAGCACCCTGAGCTAAAATAGTAGAGGAAATAAGTGAAAAAGATTGATCTTCAAGAGGAATCACAGTTGGGGAGGCAGGCGGATTGGTGAGTTGAGTAGGATGCACCCAAAATACATCTACGCCTGTATTGATTTCTGAATTGTTCGGAATTGATAGGGTGCTATCAATCATTAAATCGCTGTTAATCACAGCAATATCCAGATTATATCTTCCAATGATATTAATCTGTTTGTCAGGATGGAAATACCAGTTTCTTAGGTTGGTGTAGTCTGTCTGTGCATGTGCAACACCGCTAGAAAATAGCAGTAATAGTAGCCATTTCATCATTAGTACTTTTTACCTTTGACATGACTGATTTGGAAGGGTTTAATCTACCTCGTTGCAGATCCATTACTTTTCCCTCTTATCGACATTAGAATATTGAATTTCATCAAAAATCATCTTCCAATGGGCATCACTATTCATTACCAAGGGCGTATTCGTGAGGTAGAACGTATCCCTGCCTTCATAGACGAACTAGAAGACATTACCAACTCATTGGATTGGGATAATCAACGAATCGACATGATCGTAGATGTGGATGAAAGCATCCCGATTCCCGAAGAAAGAGAAGAAACTGGCATTCGGCTAAAAGGTATCCATATCACGCCCCCCGAATGCGAGACGCTTTCCTTCGACTTTTCGCCTTCGGGTCGTTTGATGAGCTTTGTGATGCTCGCTTTTGGGTCGGATACCTATCCCGACAATGATTTTATTTATATGCTACACACCAAAACGCAGTTTGCAGGTGTACAGACGCATATTGCCATTGTCTCTTTGCTACGATACTCAGAGAAAAAGTATTTAGACTTGACAGAAGTATATGATGAAGGACAGTATTGGGAGACCAATGATGTGGATATGCTAGCCTCGCAGCTAGACCCGAATGCTAGAATGATAGCAGCTGTGAAAGGTGCGCTAGAGCGAGCGACTGTACCTGTTGATTTATCTAAGGACGAACTGATTCAACAGATCACCAATATCATACAAAAGGGACTGGAAGACTTGGAAGAATGAAGTTGAGTATGACATCTTGGAGATTTCAAAAATCTCCAAGATGTGACTGACAAAATGCACTAGCGCGCACCACTCTTCTCTAATTCCGGCATTTGACAAACTTCATCTGCTTTTTTGCCACATACAGAGCACTCACCAATTTTATTTTTTAGCATAGCATTGTGCTGTGCGCAAGTCCCTCGAAAGTTGCCTTTCCCAAAAACAGATTTAATATTAATCAATAAAAAAGATAATCCAAATACCACAAATACGATGGTCAATACATATAGGAATTCCATGTTGTTGTAAGTTGTGAAGAGTGAAACAGTTAGCAATAGACTTAAACCTATTTCTACTAAAATACCTCTACATTCTATTGCAAAAATGATTTAGATGGCGAAGCCGCAAAGTTAGCAACCAAGTTATCAATGAAACAACTTCAACTACAAAAAGATTGATAGCTCTTCAATTTTGAAATGCGATTCAGCTCACTTAAAATCTGATCGACCTCATGTGGTGGCAGTACAAAGTATTCTGTAAACTGCGCCAATTCGTATCGATGCTGCTGATATTTTTGCTTGAAGAAATTTTCCAGAAAAGCGGCATTGGATAAAGTAAAGAGCACTTGAATGTCGAGTTGTGGAAAATGCCATCGCAAGTCCCGCTCGATTTCTGCTAGCCGAAGTTCCAAAGCTCGTGCTGTAATCCCGATCTTATAAATTACAGCCTGCACACTTACTTGAATTTTCAAGAAATACAACATAAACTTTCGAAAACGTATCGCATCCTCTTCAAAATAAGACAGTTTATCTTCTATTTCTCGCAGTCGATACTGCTGCGTATGAAAATTTTGAAGAGCGAAATAAATTTTTTTCGGATAATTGAAATCTGGAAGGGTTTGAGCTTCGTCTACTAAGTAAAGACGTAGTAGTTGATAGTCAGACGGACGTTGCTGGCGAAGATGAGTATAATATTGACGGATGGCTTCTTGGTCGCTAGCTTGTCGCTGCTGCCAATGCTGTTGTTGCTCACTCAGTTGCCGATTGTGTTTCAAATAATGTGCATATGTCTCGTGCGCATAAGTTTCCAAATCCAAATACAACGGCAACTGCTTTTCTAATCCAAAGAAATCATACGCATTGGGCTGCCAGCAACTTTTGCCACGATGTGCAAAATGATGTGCCATGACTTTGCCTTTTTTCGGTATGATAGCCACTCCACAGTATGGACAGTAACATCCACTTTGCCCTCGTTCCACTTCAGAGACATGAATCAAATGCCCACCCTGCTGACCGTAAGCTAATTTCATTGTTTGTGGGTTCTCATTTTACAGATCATAAATAATTGATAACGTAGCATTACCTATCTTGCACGCTATTCATCGACCATCAATATGCACAAAAACATTCCAACTTACAAAGGAACAGGCTGGTTTGGATTCCCAACTGAATTTTCAAAAGATGTTGCCACTTTCACACATGAAAAAGAAAGCGAGATGGGCGACTTTTTTCACGTCAACTTCCTCTTGTTCCCCATTTTTGTCGTCTTCCGACCTTCCATAATTCAGCATATTCTGCAATCCAACGCCAAAAACTACCAGAAAAGCCCAGCTTATCAACAACTAAAACTAGCCCTCGGCAACGGATTGGTCACTAGCGAAGGTGCATTTTGGAAACGACAACGCAAAATGGCACAGCCCGCTTTCTACAAGATACATCTAGAAAGATTGTTTCAAGAAATGACGCTAGTCGTCGACCGCTACATAACCACTTTACACCAGAAAGTCGATCGAGATCAAGTCGTCAATATCTCCAAAGACATGATGCAAGTCACCGCAGATATTGTCTTGCACACTTTGTTTAGTACGGATAATGAAAACGATCAAGATGAAATGTACCGCATGATGAGTGAAATTCAAGAATATGTCGCCGACCGCATCCACCACCCTTTCCAGATCCCCTTTCAGTATGTCAATGGCAGGCACCGACGATTCAAAAAACAACACCGCCAGTTTAGCGCATCCGTTTTTGAGCTGATAGCGGAGCGGCGGGCAATGAAAAAGCAACCTGCTGATTTGTTGTCGCTTCTTATAGCCGCCAAAGATGCAGCAACGGGCGAGCAAATGACCGCCGAAGAACTAAAAGATGAAGTCATCACTATCTTTTCGGCTGGTCATGAAACCTCCGCTAATGCGATGTCGTGGACACTTTATTTGCTAGCGAAGCATCCCGGAGTCATCGAAAAACTGAGAGTAGAGGAACAGGAAATCCTAGATGGGCAGACACCTACTTTCAGCCAAATTCGACAACTACAATATCATCAGCAAGTGATCGAGGAGGGAATGCGATTGTATCCGCCTGCTCATGCCATTGGGCGACAAGCTATAGCAGAAGATCAGATAGAGGGCACCACCATTCCCCAAAAATCGGCTATGCTCATCAGTGTCTATGCGCTACATCGAAGTCCGAAGTACTGGACGTCACCTACCTCCTTTCAGCCGGAACGTTTTGCACCAGAGCGAGTAAAAGCGCGTCCTAAGCTATCTTATCTACCTTTTGGTGCAGGCAATAGAATGTGCATTGGTAATCATTTTGCGATGATGGAAATGCAACTATTGCTAGCAAAACTGGTACGGCATTTTGACTTTGAGCGCATCTCAGATGAAGATGTTCCGTTTAGATCGTTGATTACTTTGAAGCCCGAAGTTGATATTCAATTGCGATTGCGTAAAAGGTGATCAGTTTAAGAGGAAGAAAATAAAATAACTGCTGAAAACAAGCACGCATGCCTTGTTTTACATTTCTTATTCTACATTTTGCGTTTTACATTCACTAACATAGTACAGGGTGTAAATAAGAGAACCATTTTAACCTTCTCCCCTTCACAATGTTTATCTCTTACATATCGTTTTTGGAGAAATTTAGGACATCATGAATCGCACGTTTTATATCACCAGTTTTCTACTATTTGTACTTTGGACGCCACTACTTTTGGGACAAACGACCAACAATCGTGTACCGCTCACACAAGTCAAGCAGCAAGAAGCATTCATCGAAGCACAGCGCGAAAAGCTATTGGGCAATTATGAAAAAGCAGAAGAAAAGTTCAGAAGTATACTGGAAACCAACAGCAATGATGCAAGCATTTATTTTTCCTTTGCACAAGTGCTTTCTAAATTAGATAAGGATGCAGAAGCCATCCAAATGGCAGAAAAAGCATCTCAACTAGCACGCGATAACGAATGGTATCAAGTCTACCTCACTGAAATCTACGAGAAAAATGGTAAAGATCGATCAGCAGCCGAAGTGTATGAAAATTTGGTCAAAGACAATCCTGACAACTACGATTACTACAACTCTTGGGCGTTTTATTTGATCCGAGCCCAAGCGATAGATGAGGCGATTGATGTGTATAATTTGCTAGAAAAAAAAATAGGTGTCAGCGAAAGTACAACTCGAAAAAAGCATACGCTCTACTTGGGCAAGGGCGACATCAAAAAAGCTGGAAAAGAGCTAGAAAACTTAGCCACCGCTTTCCCGAAACAGATAGCATATCAGCATCTATTGGCCGCTTTTTATCAGCAATTCGATCAGCCGGAAAAAGCCAAAACAGTCTATCAAAATATCCTACAACAATCGCCCAATGATGCTACGGCACTGCTAGCACTCAAAGGTGGTAGCACGACTGCCGACGATGCTTATGGCGAGCTCAAAACCATCTTTGAACGAAGCGATATTCCCGTAGATGCCAAACTGAAAGAGCTACTGCCACTCCTACAAAAAGCTGTGGATGGCAATGACAGCCGACAACTCCGTGCTACGCTACAACTCGCCGAAGTCCTCGTCAACGCCCATCCCAATGAAGCCAAGGTCCATGCTGCTTATGGCGATTTGCTTTTCCACAGTCAGCAATTTAAGAAAGCGAGGACAGCTTATGAACGCACTTTGGAGATAGACGAAAGCGTGTACTTAGTTTGGGAACAACTGCTGTATATTTATTGGCAACAGCAGGATTATGGAGCACTGGCAGATCGTAGCGAAGAGGCAATTGATCTATTTCCAAATCAAAGCCAAATCTACTTGTTTCACGCCATCGCATTATATAATTTGGAAGAGTATGAAGATGCTATCGACATCTTGCAAGAAGCTAGCTTTATGGTGGGCAATGAACTCAACAAAAAAGCAGAAATCTATCAGCAACTTGCTATCACTTACCAGCGCATGGGCAATGTAGAGCAATCGGACAAACACTTCGATCAGGCTATAGCATGGCAACCGAAATCCATATCGCTACTCAATACATACGCTTATACCCTTGCCGAACGCGGTACACAGTTACCCAAAGCCGTCGCCCTCATCGAACAGGCACAAACACTAGCCCCCAATGCTGCTTTTCTGGCGGATACGCACGCCTTTATTTTGTATCAAAAGGGAGATTATAAAAAAGCGCGCAAGCAAATCGAACGCGCCATCACACAGGAAGAGCGCGCGCTATATTTTGAGCATTATGGTGATATTTTGCTAGCATTGGGAGAGAAAGAACTAGCGGTGACACAGTGGAAAAGAGCGCAGTCGCTAGGTGCAGATGTGAGCGATAAGATTGCGGAGCAACTGAATTAATACAAGCCTTCAAGCTTGCGATCAAGTCCATGTACAAAGCGTTGGAATCCCCGAAATTTTGGCACAAGGTGATTCCGACGTTTTGGATATGAATTACATTACCGAAACCAAAACAACCGATACACCTCTCCTGCTTCATATCGCTCTTTCCCTTTCGGCAATTCCAAAAAACCATCTGCTGCTAGTAAATTAGCAAGATCGCCGGACGTATTGCCTAAAAATGGGGTGGCTAACAATTGACCATTTTCATCATAGCGACATTTCACTGCCGGAAAATAAGTCAAATCAGGTCGGAAGTCGATGCTCGTATCCAATCTCGCCAATGTAACAGGCAACGGAGTCTGCTGTAGACTGCCTACTATCCAAGGCATCACATAGCGATGTAGTCCTACGAAAGCAGATACCGGATTGCCGGGCAAAGCAAAAACGACTTTGCCCTCCACTGTCGAACCAAACCAAAATGGTTTGCCAGGACGCTGACTCACGCGATGAAAATGCTCTCGAACTTGTAATGCTTGCAGCGCTTTAGGCAAGAAATCAAACTTGCCTTTGGAGACACCGCCACTGATAATCAAGATGTCGTTTTCTGCTAGTAATTGCTCCAATGACTTCAGAATCGTTTCGTATTTATCGGGCAAATGGATGCGCATTGCTGCTATGCCTTGTTGCCGAAGTGCCGCTTGTAGTTGATAGCTATTCGACTGCCGAATCTGATGCGGCAGAGGCGTTTCATGAATCTCTACCAACTCATCGCCAGTCGAAATGATCGCTATCTTTGGCAGACCACTCACCTTCAGTTTTATCATCCCTACGGTCGCCGCCACACCGATTTCAGCAGCGGATAGGCGCGTACCTGATTCGATCAACTTGCTTCCTCTCTTCCGGTCACTTCCTTGCGGATGTATGCTTTGTCCTTGCTGGATGTCATCAACTTGGATAGTCGCCACGCCGTCTTCGATAGTTACGTCTTCATACCGGATGATTGTATCTGCCCCCTGTGGCAACATCGCGCCCGTCATCACTTCTATCGCTTGTGTCTTATCTTTGAGCCAAGTCTGAGGTGCTCCAGCGGCAGCAGTTGCCGCAATCGAAAAAGTGCGACGACCACTCGCAAATTGTTGATAATCAATCGCTATTCCGTCCATCGTCACTCTATCAAATGGTGGAAAATCTCGATCTGCATGAACATTTTCACGTAGCACACGCCCGACGCTATCTGCTAATGTTATTGTCTCCACACCAAAATCGCGTTGAGTGGACTGAATGACTGCTGTGGCTTTTTCTACTGTAATCATTGTTCGTATTCGTTTCTTTTGGGTGTCAATAAGACTCATCCATCTGCTCTATTTTCACATAAAACAACTCTGTTGCTACACTGAAATCATCCATCTTTGGCAATTTCGTTTTCTGCCAATCTGTAGTGGGTTCTACTCGGATATACTCACCCTTCTCCCCTACCAAAACAGGCATCGCAAAAGCCGCTATATCTGCTTTCCAGCGATATTCCAGAATGGTTCTATTCTTCTTTTCTGTCAGTTTGTATTGCAAGACCGGAACATTGGGATGGTATAAATATTGCTCAAAGAAAGGCGCGTAGTCCTTCTTTGTACAGAGACTGACATAGTCAATAAAATCTTTCGTTTTGGCGTGACCGATGGCATAACGATTGTAAAAAGAGCGCAGTAGATCAAACCATAATTCATCATCGCCTATGGCGTGCCGCAGTGTATGCAGCATCCAAGCACCTTTGTAATAGTGATCGCTACCGCCCCAGTCGTCAAAATTGACATCCAGTGGACCAAGAATGGGGAGCTTGTTGTCGATAAAATTGCGCTGTGAGTTGATGTAGCGGACGGCGTCCTCGTAGCTGTAAGCACATTCTACAAAAAGGGTCTCCATATAAGTGGTAAAGGATTCGTGTATCCACATCTCTGCCATGTCATTGATACTCACTGCATTACCAAAATATTCATGCCCGGTCTCGTGTACGATGATGTAATCCCAATCCATATCTCGAGGTATCAAACCACCCAAATAGCCACGCATATATTTGTTGCCATACGCGATAGCACTTTGATGCTCCATCCCCAAATAAGGCGTCTCTACCAATGCAAATCCATCTTCCCAAAAAGGATACTTCCCAAAGAATTTTTCAAAGCAAGCTAAGACCTGTGGTACTTGCGCAAAATGCTTTTTGGCGCGTGCCAAATTGTAGGATAATACATAATAATCTAATCTTAATTCTTCTCCATCCTCTGCTGTATAAGTATCACTAAATTGCGTATAATCTGCAATATTAACGGTCACATTATAGCTGTTGATGGGATAAGTGACTCGCCAATCGTAGCGCGTATAATCATCATTCATCTCTTGCTTTTCGACCAAATCACCATTGGCAATACACATCAGATCATTCGGTACAGCTACCCGAATCATCATGCTATCCGGCTCGTCAGATAGATGATCTTTGCACGGCCACCACAAACTCGCACCATCGCCCTCACAAGCCACACCTACCCAGGGATTTCCCTTTTCATCTTCCTTCCAGACGAAACCGCCATCCCAAGGTGCATTTCTGGCTACTGTGGGTGCACCTTCATAATACATTCGGATGGTCGCATTTGTACCTTTGTCGAGTGATTCTGGAAAATGGACGAAGAAAGCATCGTATTTTCGGGTCGTCGAGAGTTCTTTACCTTCATATTCTACTCGATTGAGTTGCATGTTTTCATACAAATCAACTTGAATACGATCTGTCACTGCTGCTACTTCAAATGCCATATCGACGTAGCCTTTTAGATAGCGCCGTTCGATGTCTACTGTGATATTGAGGTCATAAAAATGGACATCATAAGCAGAGCGACTCGCTTCTAGTTTTCCTCTTAACGTATCAGCCTCAGTAAATTGGAATTGCTGATAATATTGATGCTGTGCGGATAAGGCAGTTGATAGTAGGCAAGCAAAAAGCCAGATATATTTTCTCATAATTTTAGTTTGCTTCATGAAGGTAGGAACTTTATACTTTGGCAAAAGTAGCGTATTGCCAATAGAAACGCTTAGTAGTCAGTCAAGTTAGTAATGTCTAGTAGGTTGCGTGTATTTTTTTGCTAATTAAGGCGCAAAAGTGGGATCATAACTGGTTATGAAGTTCACTTTTGTAACGCAAAGTAGCGGAAAGAGACATACCAAGATAGTCCGACAGGACTAGCTTGACTGACTACTTAGATAATCTTGTTCAATTATTTATCAAGAAAACGATCAAATCATGCAAAACATCTATCGCGACCAAATCATACCCGGCAAACTAAAAGTGGACATCCTTTTTGAAACGGAGCGAGTAATGGCATTTCACCACACGCGTCCTTATTGGGAGCATCATATGGTCATCATTCCTAAAGCACATATTGACTCCCTTTCCTCCTATCCTGAGGACGATCAATTGAATCGAGATGTCTTTGATGCTATTCGTTTTATTACTGCACTATTCGAGAAACAGTACGGTGGCTGCCGTATCTCATCGAATGTCGGCGACTATCAGACGAGCAAGCATCTGCATTGGTATGTTCACGCCGGAAAGCGATTGATAAGAGAAGACAATGACAAGCATTAATGTTATTTTTCTTCCATCACTCGCACACTCACTCGCCTATTCATCGCCCTATGTTCAGGCGTGTCATTTTCTATCGCAGGTTCGCGCTCGCCTTTGAAATCTAGTGTTTCCATATTCAAATCTAAAAACTCAACTACCGCTCGCGCTCGTCTTCGCGACAAGTCGATGTTGTATTCATCCGAACCTTTGGCATCTGTATGTCCGATGATGGTAAATTGATAGTTTTCGTCGGGTTTCAGTAACTGCTGTAAAGATTTCAATTGCTGAGTTACCTTTGCCGTCAAATTGTCTTTATCAAAGTCAAAATAAACGCGAATCAGGGTATCTAATTTTGGTAAAGCGGCTTTGACAACTAATGGCTCAACGATTTCTACTTCCTCTTTCGGGCATTCCGGTTCGATCTCGAAGAAGCGTTCTAGTGCACCATTTTCCAGCAACTGAAAGTTCTCACTCAGCACCGTCGTGTCCATGAAATACTCAAATTTTTGACGATAATTGCCTATTTCATAAGGAATGGATAAAGCGTAGGCACCGGTCATCGCATTGCTACGCGCTTCTGCCAATAGCTGACTATTGTCTAAATTATAAAGCATCACTCTAGCCTGCGCCAACTTACCATTGCAATCTTTGACAATGCCGTTGATAAGTAGTGTCGGTTGTGGTTTGATGAGCGCATCGGCAGTTCCCAAATCAGCATAATAAATATCACTATTTCGGACAAAATAAGCATCATGCCCTAGAGCACCTATGATAAAGCCATAGTCGTCCTGATCAGTATTGAAAGGCGCACCGATGTTGATGATGTCAGTCACACTATCGTCATCATTTAAAGTAGCTTTGAAAATGTCTAATCCGCCTGAACCACCATGTCCATTCGACCCGAAATAGATCGTCCGATTGTCTCCAGCAATGAAAATAGATCGCTCATCATAAGGTGTACTGATGGACAGTCGCTTCGGATAGGACCATTTATTGTTGTTTCCTTTTCGGCTGATGTATAAGTTTAAGTAGCCATCATAATCCTCTCCAGCAGCGACGATGAAAATGCGTCCATTAGGTGAAATTGCCATACCGTCCGTGGCAAACTGATTGTAATACAACATACTATCCATGAAGAAACGATGAATGCCGCCAAACAGACCGCTTGGATTTTGCCAACGCGAGCCATAAAGTTCTGCTCTGTAGTAAGGTCCTCCAGTCTGCATCCAGTTGTTGTTCCAACTTTGAAAATAGACAGTCTGTCCATCCGGCGAAATATTGGGCTCGTCTTCTCCTCTGCTAGTATTAATTCCGCTAGGCAGATATTTTGGAGCTGACCAACTCGTATCTTTTTTCTCACTATACCAAATATCACCGTCATATTCTGTTTTGCCACGAAAGGCAACCCGATCTTTGACCGACCAAACCGTGCCACCGCGTCCCGACATGAAATAGAGGTATTTGCCATTGGGCGTGATAGATAGATTGACGTCTCGGAAGTCAGAGTTCAGTACATCAATCGGATACGTCCGAATGCTATCCGCCAATGGTAATCCATCTGAACCGATTTGTGCGTATATGCAAATGGGGATGCATAAAAAAGCAATAATGACTCGATATATGTTTTGAAGCATGGCAAACTTTTGTTTCTTTGGCAACCTTATAACAAAGTTGTCTTCCAATAAGAACCTCCTAAACGTTTCACACTCAAGACTTATTTTTAGCGTCTGTACGTATGTAATATATTATAAGACAATTTTGCAATCAATTGATTTTCAGATAAATAGTTTGAAATCTAACGTCTCCAATTTATGACTGCTCCTCGCAATGCTTTGCTTATTTTTATCAAAAATCCTCAACTTGGAAAAGCTAAAACTCGAATCGCTCAAACCGTAGGCGACGAAAAAGCACTAGAAATTTATCGGGAACTCCTCATGCATACTCGACAAGTAACTCAACAGGTCGATGCCCGGAGACTGCTTTATTACAGCCAATTTGTAGATCATGAAGATGACTGGTCAAACACTCATTTTCAGAAAAAAATGCAGACAGCAGGCGATTTAGGTAATCGAATGCAGGCTGCTTTTCAAACGGCATTTACCAAAAATGATAAAGTGGTCATCATTGGTAGTGATTGTGCCGATTTGTCCGCTGATCTGGTGGAGCAAGCCTTTCGAGCATTGGACACACATGACTTTGTCATTGGTCCGGCGACGGATGGTGGCTACTACTTATTGGGTATGAATGCATTTCATCCTGAGGTCTTTGCCAATATAGAATGGAGTAGCGAAAAAGTACTGCCGGACACACTCTCTATCATTAAAACCAATGACTGGAATGTCCATTTACTACCTGCACTCACTGACATCGATCATTGGGCGGACTGGGTGGCTTATTTGAAGCGAGCTGGCGTTCATTTGGGTATGGCGGTAGGATTGATGGAAGCGGTGAATGGCGTTGGCTTTTAGTGTATTACGCCACTCTAGGTGACAAAACATTTAGAAAAGGGAAGAAGCGAAAAAAAGTGCTTAATGTTGTATGAAACCAAGCATTAAG
>JBCDHX010000156.1:0-13595 GCA_038749535.1 Bacteroidota bacterium | reverse complement strand
GGGGCAATGCCAAAATGAATAGCCCGTCGGCTTGAGACAAATACCATGCTCATGTCGCTGAAAAATTGAATCATTTGATAAATCAAAGAGCAAAAAGGAATTTGATGCGTTTGCCCTGTAGTGAAATACGTAAAAGGATCATTTTATATAAAAAATTTATTTTTGAAATTGGTATTAGGGATGCGAAGTAAATAAGGTCAGGAAGATTGACACAATTATTCTTTTCGAGTTCAAGGCGAAAAACGTAGAAGATGCAGGGTATCAGCGAGGCTTTTCAACGCAGAAATCGGGAAAAAGAACAAGCCAAGAATCTTAGATTATTTGTTTCGCATCCCTTAGTATAAATCTGTCCGATTGGGTACAAAAAGGCGTGTACGCACTTACGATACTGCACATTTGGGCTTCATTTAAAACAATAAAAAACATGAAGTTCAACACCACACTTAGATTTGCATTCCTTCTTTGTCTGTGCAGCTTTAGCTCACTACTTTTTTCCTGCGAAAAAGAGGAAATGGTGACTGATCCACCACCGGAGGAAGAAGAGGAAGTCTTCGAAGAGGAAGAAAAAGAATTACAGCTCACAACCATCATTTCCAACTTTCCAGCTAATGGAGCGGTCTCTGTGGACGATGAGGGGAATGTTTATGTCTCCGAATACGGCACTTTGATCGGGAGAAGTGGCAATGGTCGCCGCATCTTCAAACTGTCGCCTACCGGAGAAATTTTAGAAACGCTCACTGATATGTCCGGCCCGATGGGGACAAAAAAAGATTCTAAAGGCAACCTCTATGTCAACAATGACAACAACATGATCCGAGGACAAGTCACACAGATCACACCAGAAGGAGAGCGAGAAATCTTTGCACCGATTTTAGGATGGCCGAGTAGCATAACCATCGACCCACAAGACAATCTTTACATCACCAACTACACCAAGCCAACCATCCATAAAATCACACCCGATGGGACAGCAGCCGTCTTTGTGGAAGATGATCGCTTGGCGGGATGTGTCGGTATCGATTTGGATAGCGAATGCAATTTGATTGTCAGCAATTTTGTGACGGCGGATATTTATAAAATCGATCAAGAAAAAAACATCACCTTGATTGCCAATATCCCGGACATCGTCGTCCAAAACTTTGGTATCGGATATCTAGCAGTCGTAGATGATGTAATTTATGCGACTGGCATCGCTGTCAGCAAGATTTTTAAGGTCAGCATGGATGGCGAAGTTGAAGTGTTCGCAGGAACAGGCGAAGCAGGACAGACAGATGGAAAAGTTTTGGAGGCTACCTTGAGCAATCCAAATGGTATAGGCGCAGATAAGCAAAATAAAATCCTCTATATCTCAGAATGGACTGGTGTGGGAGGCGTTAGGAAAATTGAGTTGTAGCTTTTTTGAGTGCTCAATAAGGTTTGTATCCTCCACTTCGAATAGAGACATCTATCCATTTTAAGTTATGCTGATCGGCTACACATCCGCTTGAATTGAGCTATGAGTTTAGCCGATCAGCATAACTTTACTAGATGTAAAAGCAAAGCTTTCCTAAAAAGCGAAAGCACCACGCTAGATTCGCAAGAAATAGGAAGCCTGTCAGTTAAGTAGGTGACATTCCACTTGAAGCTAGCTTCTATTGGGATATTTTTTTACCAGATCAATCACTCGATCCACCATCTCGTTGGTCACTTCCAGATGTGTCACAAAGCGAACCGTCTGCGGTCCAAAAGCAACGGCTAAAATATTCTCTTTCTTGAGTTTGGCTAAAAAAGAATCGGCTGTCCATGGCGCTTTGACATCAAAGATGAGAATATTGGTATGCACCGGACGGATGTTTTCGATATAGTCGAGTTGTGATAGCATCGAGGCGATGCGTTTGGCTTTGTTGTTGTCCTCTTTGAGTCGATCAATGTTATGGTCTAAAGCATACAAGCAAGCGGCTGCCAGATATCCGGCTTGTCGCATCCCGCCACCCATTACTTTTCGATAACGGCGCGCTTGCCGAATAAAGTCAGCATCACCAATCAATACAGATCCTACGGGCGCACCCAATCCTTTGGACAAACAAATCGAAATACTATCAAATAGCGCACCGACAGCTTGAGTGGATTCGCCTGTTTCGACCAAAGCATTGAACAATCTTGCACCGTCCAGATGCAGCTTTAGCTGATGCTCCTGACAGACTTTTCGGATGGGTTTGATTTCGTCTAAGGTATAGTAACACCCGCCAGCTTTGTTGCCGGTATTTTCTAATACGACCAGTTTGGAGATGGGTAACCAGTCGTAAATGGGCTTTACGGCATCGGCGACTTGCTGTGCAGTGAGTTTGCCATTTTCGCCGTGCAGTAATCGCATAGAAACACCTGAGTTAAAAGCAAAACCGCCAGTTTCATATTGATAGATATGCGATTTTTCTTCGCAAATGACTTCGTCGAGTGGTTGCGTATGTGTTTTGATGGCAATTTGATTGGTCATTGTTCCAGATGGGCAGAAGAGCGCTGCCTCTTTCCCGAACATCGCTGCCATTCTTTCTTGCAACGCATTGACCGTCGGATCTTCTCCAAATACATCGTCACCGACTTCAGCGGACATCATAGCTTGTAGCATGGGTGCTGTCGGGCGAGTGACGGTATCGCTCATGAGATTAATAGATGAGTGTGGCATATTGATTGTTTGGGGCTAAAGATAATAAGTGAAAAGACAAATTTACTGTACCCCGTCCACGACCACCATACTTTTTGTCACCAGATCGCTCGATGTCTCCAACTGCACATAATACACACCACCTGCTAGTCGCTGCGCCGGAAATCGCTTCTGATAATCGCCAGCTTCGTAGTATTGCTGACTGGCTAAAGTCGCTAGCCGTTGTCCGCTACTGGAGTAGACAGCTAGGTTAATGGTTTCGGCTTGAGTCAGTCGAAAATTGATGGTTGTCCAACTGCTCGTTGGCGTCGGATAGACAATCATATCGCTGCTGCTACTTTCTTCAAAGGGAACGGTAGTTTCTTGCGCTAGCATTCGGCTCTCTAGTTCTTCCTCTTCTCGATCGTTGGTAGAGCAAGCTTCGATTCTAGCTAAAAAGTCCGCTCCATTCTTGGCGCGAAAGCCCGGTAGCAAAGTAATAGACGTTCCGGCAACTAGATTGACTGTCGAGCCACCATTGACGATGCCCGAGGAAGTGATGGTTTCGCGTGCGCTATAGTTATTGGTATTAATAGGTGTTGCATTAACATCTAGATCAATATTGATGCACTCGTTATAGGTAATGCTGAGGTCACGGCAATCACAGTTAATGTCGTATACACCCGCTTGTCCATTGCTGGGATTACAAGGCTGACCAGCTTGTGGGCAAGCACTAGATGTAAACTGAATCTGACTAAATCCCGCACAGTTCCCACTATCAAAATTATCTAAAGCGGTAACCAGCACATAGCGCGCTTGTATGCCACCAAAATTTGGTCCCGCAAAGCCTTCGTAGTCATTCGTGCCGGGTGCTTGCTGCCAGTTGTATTGTCCTAGCTCTACCCAGTTGACGCCGTCCAAAGAATAGTCAATCGCTACATTCTGAAATCCTCTACCGGTCTCACCTGCCACATTGTAGTTCCAGACATTCATCTCGTCTAGTGGCAGTGCCTGCTTAAAATCATATTGAATCCAATGGGCTGTGCCGCGTGCCGGATTGGGGCTGACAGAAGGAGCGCAAGATAACCAAGCGTCATCGGCTTCATTGTTGTGCTCATCTGTTGGTCCACATTCTTCGTAGTCTGGGAAACTCGGCTCATAGCCCAATCCGGTACAATCACCATTGGGGCAAGGTGTACCGACACAGTTGCAGTTGTTGTCGTAAGCGTCGCTGTGAGTCGTATTGTCGCCATCATCGCAAGGTGTACCTTCAGGAATACAAGCTTCTTCGCACGCATAATAATACAGATAAGTAGCGTCGATGTACTTGAAATTATCATTAAAAGGCGTAATCCAAGCTGCTCCGAATCGCTCACCGCCGACACCTTGTTTGCTATTGATTTCGAGATAGCAAATCTGCCCTTTTGTCAAAGAATAAACGCCCGATTGCTGCGATTGATATTTATCAAATTCGCCATCGTATGTCCAATTAGGAACTTCTGCAATGACAGTCGCTAAGTTAAAATCAGCACTTTCGGCAAAGTACAACCAAGTTTCATCGTCTCCAGACACAGCAAACTGATAGTCCCCTGTCTCCGGTACGATCAATAAAGCTTGCACACGCGTTCCGGTATCGTCTTGATCTGGGCTACCCGGTCCTTTGAAAGTCGTCAAAAGTTCCGTGCGATCAGGACTCATCGGGTAGTTAGGATGCGATTGTAAGTCGTAGACATCGCCGCCGGGTATGTTGTCCCAGTAAAAAGCACGAATCGAACCGCGATCTCCGGCACAAGCATCTATATTGCTAGGTGTGCCGACACAGTTGCAAGCTCCATCTTCTTGATCGTTTGTCGTGCTGGCATCGCCGTCATTGCAAGGTGTGCCTTTGACTGGGCAGGTGTAGTAGCATTCGTAGTTGTAAAGGTTGATATTGGGGACAATCGACCAAGTATTATCTGTAGGAGAGGTTTTCCAATAGACTTGTGCATGATCCCAGCCATTGTCATCTTTTTGATGCAGTTCGAAGTAATAATATTGCCCTGCTGTCAGATTGATACCCACAGAGGTTTGTTCTGGATATTTATCGTGCTCATCTTTGTGCGTCCAGCCATCCATCTCTGCAATGATAGACGTATCATTCGGAGAGTCTGTCGTACTCAGCATGAAGATCACGTGATCTGTTCCAGTTACATTAAAGGTGTAAGTATTGGTCACATCCGGTTTGATGTATCCTTTGACGATAGCACCTAGTCCTTCTCCATAGTTGCTAGGCGCAGCCAATTCTGTGATTTCTTCAAATCCATCAGGACTTTGAGGAAATTCATGCGCAGCATATAGATTGTCTAGATCATAACCAGAAATGCCCTCCCAATAGTGCCATTGAAGTGTCCCTTGCTCGCCGATGCACTGTGCGGCTGCCATGTTGAGACTGAGTAGTCCAACGAAGAGTAGTATTATTTTATGAAGCATTTTTCTTGTTTTTGATAAACCTAATTGGGATGTCGGTAGAATTTGGTCAATTGGATGAAGTTGATCGTTTTCAATTTTTTGACGAACTGAAAAATTGTTGAACTGATAAATCGTGTAGTTGATATGCTGGATGTACTGAACTAGAGTTGGTTACTCAATCAGCTAACTGCTAAATGCTATTGGCTAATAGCTTATCAACTACTCATAAATCCTATCGGCATCATACCGGAGCTCGTATCGTAAAATCGCCCAATGTTGGGGAAAATAGTCGCTAGATCATTCGGTGAGACACCAAACCACAATGCCAATTCTGCGAAGTAAGCATCCACAGAAGTAGTCGGGATGAGTGTGCCTCTATCAGATAAATTGAGTGGATTGTCTGCCAAGCCCAAATTCGGATATTGTCCATAGATGTCTTGTCCATTGACTGCGCCACCGACGATAACTTGATTGCCACCCCAAGCGTGATCTGAGCCTTGTCCATTGGAGGTCAAAGTGCGCCCAAAATCAGAGATGGTGAAGGCAGTCACATTATCTTGCATTTGTAAGTCATTCTGCAAGACATCGAAAAATTCTTTCAGTGCTTTGCTAACTACATCGAGCATATACAACTGATTGTCAAGGACTTCGTTATGATGATCCCAACCACCGAAAGTGATGAAGAACGTTTGCCGTTTCATACCCAAGTCCTGTCTCGCTCCTATTGTTTTGGCGACCATTCTGAGATGTTGCGACAAATAATGCTCAGAGAAAGCAGGCGATCCATCGGCTTGATCGGCAAAAGGAGCTACTTTGGAAATAGCAGCAGAAAACTCTTTCTGAGCAGCAAAAGCATTGGTCGTCAGGTCCGCATAAGTCGATTTGAAAATGTTATTGTACACATCTTCGTGTAAGCTATTGACTGCATTTTGACGGATACGATTCAAGAAACCATTGTTGCCATAGCTGTCTATTTCTTCAATGCCGTCCGCCCCGTTTCCTTGATTGGAGATGGTATATTCCATCGTCATCTCACCGGACTGAAATACATTGCGACCGGACAGCGAAATATTCATTGAAATGGTGTCATTCGAGTTCATATCTTGCAGCAAATCCGCCATGCGACCACCCCAGCCAATGGCTTCCCGACTGTTCGGAATGGAAGTCTGCCATTGCTGTATTTGATCAGAATGAGAGAACAAGCCAAGCGGTAATTTTTTGACCCGCTCGTCGTATTCTGTAGCGTTGGCGACAGGTTCTACTAGCGTTCCTACATTAGCAATCACGGCTGCATTGCCATCATCAAATAAGGTCTTCAAGCCAGACATACTTGGATGCAATCCTAATCCTGTATTGCTAGAACCCGCGACTGGCGTGAGTTCGAGCATATCGCTTTGCAGCAAAGCTAGATCGGCACGTGTTTCTTGATATTTCAGGTAAGGCTCATTGGCGCGTGGCATGAGCATGTTGTAGGAATCATTGCCACCTGCCAGCAAAATACAAACTAAGGCTTTGTAATCTTCTTGTACGCCTACCGTTGGGACAGCTAGCGCATTGAGCAGTTTTAAGTTGACAGCAGAGGAGAGTAGCGCAGTAGAGCCTAAAGCAGCACAGCTGGCTTCTCCAAAGAATCGGCGTCTGGATATATTTCTTTTCATTTCTTTTTGAGATGTGAGATCGCTCTTCCGCTTTGCGGAATTCGCTTTGAGACATTAGATATGAGACTGCTTCAGCTATGAACTAAAACCCATTGCTTTCAGCCTCACATTTCTGACGTCTCTATTATTTGAGAATTAGATAATCCGGTGCGACCATGACCAAGAATAATGCCATATAGAGTCGCTCTTCGACTTGTGCTTGCGGTATTTCTTTTACGGTATCTGCGATGATCGTTTTGGTGGTTTCGCTGAGTTGTCCGCTGGCTAGAACTAGATTGAGTCGTTCCAGTAGTTCGGCGACTTTGTTGGACTGTAGCAGCTGGAACTCGTCATCTAAATCTAGCTCAACTTCATCTCCTGAAGAAGGCGAAGGAGAGTAAACACGCCAATCTTGCATGGATTCTTCTTCGTACGTCCAGTCGTGTACTTCGTTGGTGTAGCCGATGGTGCTCAGGGAGTTAGCGATCTGAAACTCAGGAGCAAATAGTCCCATGTCAGCTACGCTACCAATGGGCTGATAGTCCGGCTGAAAGAAGTTAAAAACGCTGGGCGAACTGAGCGGACGCTGTTCTGTCCGATCTTTGAAGTCGTTCATCACATTGAGGTAGCGTCCGTTATCGCTACTGGCATTGAACGCTCTATTGAATTGGGTGTATCTCGTGATGGGTTCGCGGAGCATTCCGGCGGTGACATCTTCTATGAAGGCACAGTCACGCGCTTCTTGATCCATCAAAATGGCACGGATGACTGCTTTCATATCACCACGTACGCCGCTACCATTGTCGTTGAATTTGGTGGCAACACGAGCGATATAGCCGGGTGAAGGATTGGATTTGACAAATCGCTGAATCAAGCGACGCGCTAGGAACGGACCGACGTTCGGATGATTGAATAAGTTGTCTACGGCATCATTGATGTCTGCTATGCCATCTACAGGATTTCGATTAGGAACAAATTCGCCATTCAATAGAAATTTCGCGCCCGGCTCGTGGTACTCGTTGTACATTTTCATCGGGATGGTATAACTGCTATCCACTCGCCTACCCGACCAGAAGCTTTCACTATCCCCCCAATTCAATCCAGTAAAGACCTTCGCAAATTCGGCAATGTCGCCATTGTCATAAGTCGCTATTGGGTAGCCGTTGTTATCTAATTTTTGTGTTCCGTCAATGTTGAGTTCGTACAAACCAATGGAAAACAACTGCTTGACTTCTCGCGCATAATTTTCGTCCGGGAAGCGATTGTCTTCGCGGTCTGTTTTGGCGTTACGCAGATGAGTCAGATAGATACCCATGCAAGGGTGTAGCGTCACATCGTACAGCAGATCACGATAGTTGCCCAATGAATGTTGCAGCAAGAGGTCATAGTAACTTGCTAACCCCAGAGGTTCGCCCGCCAAATCTGGCACTTCCGAAATGACCAAAATTTCACTTAACGCCAATGCTGTCCGATTGCGAAGCACATCCGGCGAAGTCATTGTATACTGCCACCAAGCATATCGCCAGTAGGAGCGTGAAGGCGAAACGTCTTCTATACTTTCGCCATTGGCAATCAAAGAATCTTTGTACTCTTCCGTTAAGTCATAGACATAGTCTTTTAAAGATAGACCGACAGGCTGCGCAAACTGATTGTCCAACCAAGCTTCAAAACCTTGATCGGCAACCATTGTAATCGCCTCATAGTCAGCTCCTAATGATGCTTGCGCCAAAAAACGGGAGCTAGCTATTAAGTTGGGAGACAGTCCTTGATCGGTGATGGTCGCACTGTCTGAACCGACACCTGTACTGTTGCTACTAGTCACTTCGACATCGTGATAATTGCTACCGCCGATGATGGTTTGAGCAACTAATGCGCAACAACAAAAGAGACCTAAAAAGGTAAATATGTGCTTCATACAGAATGAATTATGGCTATAGAAAATGAGTTATCTCATATGCAAAGTAGGAGATAGCAGCGTATCATTTCTTGAGTTCTGTAAAGCAACTGAGTAGTAAAAGACTGTGGGTTCAATAGCAAGAAGTATCGTTCTTTACTATTGCTTTTATTATTCTGGTGAGTTCAAAATGCACTGAGGAAAGCACTTGATTCAACAAATATATAAAAAATCGTAATCTATTCCTCATTTAAAGAGATTCTTTAACGATTGATGTAGTCGCAGATATTGTATTTATAATCAAGTTACGATAGATTGAAAAGCGAAAATCTCCTGATTTACACGCCATATACTGACACTTTTATTTACCTTTATCAATGTGAAATCAATCCTACTTTTCCTCATTTTAAGTCTGCAAACTTGTCTTTTGGTCGCACAAGGACAGACCAGCTCTGCTTACCTAGAATCGGAGCAGTCTTTTCGTGCTTTTGATGAAGAAAACTGGAAGGCAGCTAAGGCAGATATTGACTATTCGGATGAGCTGGAGCGACAGCCACCCAAAGAGCAAGAAGCAGAAGAAAGTGAAGGTGGTGACATCTCTTGGGATACGAGTCAATTTGGAAAAGGGGCGTTCATCATTTTGATTGGATTGACGCTGCTTGCCATCGGCTTATTCATTTATTATCGAGTCAAAAATGCGAATCCACGCAATCAACGGCTCATCCGAGGCGGAAAGGTCGCTAGTTTGGAAACTATAGAAGAAGATTTGGACAAACACGACCCAACTTCTGCCATAGATCGAGCAATACAAATGAGGGATTTTCGATTGGCGTTGCGATTGTATTATCTAAAAGCGTTGCGCGAACTCTCTTTAGCGGAATACATCCAATGGAAGCGCGACAAAACAAATGGCGAATATATCCGCGAACTATCCGGTCATCCACTCCGATCAGATTTTAGGCAGCTAACACTTTTGTTTGAGCGCATTTGGTATGGAAACCAAGAACTCGACGCTTTGAACTTCAAGCACATCCAGCCACAATTCGATCAATTTTTAGGACAAATCCAACCTCATGAAAAGCAATAGAGCTACTTGGATTGTCATCGGTAGTGCACTAGCACTGATTGCTTCGGTGATACTCATCATCCAGCTGAGAGGAGGCTACACCTGGTCAGAAACTTATGCTGAAAACAGAGAAGAGGAGGAGAAAGATCCCTATGGCGTGTATGTTTTAGCGGAACTGTTGCGTGACTACTTTCCGGGTGAAGATTTCGTGGAACTGACCGAAAGCTTGGATTCGATCAATACGACAGATGTAGGCAGCAATTATGTATTTGTCGGTCGCACACCTTACATGCGTGATGAGGAATCCGATGCACTTCTGGATTTCATCGCTAATGGCAACAATGCTTTCATAGCGGCTCAGTATTTGCCTTACGCGCTAGCAGATTCCATCTGGCTACAGCAGTGTGAGATTGATACAGCGACTTACTACGGCTATCTACAATTTAACTGGGATACGCTCATCTATGCCAATTTCGAGCATCCCGATCTCCGTCTAGCCGACCCTGTTCCTTTCCAATTTTTGCAAAAAGACAGCATCACTTGGGAACGTGATTGGGCATATTTGGAGCTAGATCAGCTTTGTGATACCGTGCAGCAACAGCTAGAGTCGTTGGCATATATGAACGACGACTTGATTTGCTTTTCACGGACGGCTTACGGCGACGGTTACTTCTATTGGTACAGCTTGCCATCTACCTTGACCAATATCAATCTGATCGAACAAAAAGGCATTGACTTTGCCGCCCGACTATTTTCTCATCTGGAAGCCGGGACGATTTATTGGGACATCCAACGAAAAGATCCTATGAATGCGTACAGCCAACAAGATCAATATTATAACGACCGCCGACTCTCTGCCGACCACCCACTGCGCTATGTTTTATCTCAACCACCCTTGGCGATGGCTTGGTACTTATTGCTAGGCGCGAGTTTGTTGTTTCTGATATTTAGAGCTAAAAGACGCCAACGTATCATTCCAGTCGTAGCTGCCAAACGCAATACGTCTTTGGCTTTCGTGCGCAACATCGGGCGGATGTATTTTTTGCAGCAAAATCATCGACAGCTCGCCATCCAGCAAATGCAGCTTTTCTTAAATGAGTTGCGAGAAGAGTATGCCATCCCGATCACGACATTGGACGAAACGACTGTTCAAAGACTTGCTCAAAAATCAGGTGGCGATGCAGAGATTTTGACGCGCATTCAGACCATTTATGCAGCTATAGAAAAAGCGGCTCAGATCAGCGATGATCGGTTGATTGTTTTCTATCAGTTATTAGAGCGATTTCGAGACTCAAAAACCGATAATTGATGCAACGCATTCCCACCCTATTCGTCGCACCTAGTTCGGTTCATGGCAGAGGCGTTTTTACGTATGCTGCTATCGAGGAAGGGACGCTGCTAGAAGTTTGTCCGGTACTCATCATTCCAAAAGAACAGGTAAAAATTATCCGCGAAACAGTCTTGCACGATTACTATTTCACTTGGGGAGAGGCGCAAACTGAGGCGGCTGTCGTACTCGGCTTTGGCTCTATTTTCAATCATGCAGAACAACACAATGCTCGTTTTTTAATGGACTATGAGCAACAAACGATGGACTTTTTTGCCATGCGTGACATAGCGGCAGGAGAAGAAATCACGATCAATTATAATGGGGAGGAGGAACAGCGAGAGTTGTGGTTTGAGGTGAAGTAGGATAGGTTTCGGAGATGTTTTGTTATAGTCCGAAGTCTTTGTCTTACACAAGCGTCGTCTCCCTGCAATCCGGCGGGAATGGCTTTGCAAAACTTATTCCACATGACGGAAGGACGATGCGTCAGGATAAAAACGGTTATACCATCTCAAGCTTTACCAAAGTAGCTCTTCTCTCTTACTGCTCGCAACTTTAGCAAAGCAAACACGCTAACGTCCCAAAAGCTAATGCTTAAAATGCCGCACTCCAGTCATCACCATGCTCATTCCATTCTCATTGCAGTAGTCGATGCTCAACTGATCTTTGATAGAGCCGCCGGGCTGAATGACCGCCACAATACCAGCTTTGTCCGCAATTTCGACACAGTCTGGGAAAGGAAAAAACGCATCTGATGCCATCACTGCGCCCTCCAATGAAAAGCCTAAGCGATTCGCTTTTTCGATGGCTTGTTTGAGGGCATCGACGCGAGATGTTTGACCGCAACCCATGCCGAGCAATTGATGATCTTTGGTCAGAACGATGGTATTGGATTTGAGGTGTTTGCACAATTTGTTGGCGAAAAGTAGGTCTTGAATTTGGGCGTCCGATGGGGGTTTTTCAGTGGCTACTTTTAAGTCTGCTGCGGTCTCCATCGCTGTGTCTGCATCTTGGACGATGACGCCATTGAGTAAGCTTTTGTATTGTTGTCCGGTTTTTGGATAAGCTTTTTGCTGGAGCAGCACACGCTTTCTTTTTTTGCTCAATAACTCAAACGCATCCTCCGCAAAACTAGGCGCGATCAGCACCTCATAGAAGAGTTTATCTATTTGCGCTGCTGTCGCCAAATCGACTTCTGTATTGGTGATAAAAATGCCACCAAAAGCAGAAACTGGATCGCCTGCCAAAGCCGCCTCCCAAGCTTCCACAACTGTATTTCGTACCGCCAAGCCACAAGCATTGGTGTGCTTCAAAACGGCAAATGTCGGCTTGTCATCCTTGAACTCTCGCATCAACTGTACCGCAGCATCTATATCCACTAAGTTATTGAAAGACAGCTCTTTACCATTCAGCTTATCAAACAATTCATTCAACGCGCCATAGTAGCTTCCTTGCTGATGCGGGTTTTCTCCATAGCGCAATGCCTGCCCTCTTTTGACGCTCACTTTGAAGTCTCCTGCCGCCATACTCTGAGAAAAATACTGATAGATCGCTGTGTCATAATGCGCACTCACGCCAAAGGCACGACTCGCTAGATAATGACGATCCGCTAGGTCGGTCATACCTTCTTTTTCAGTCAATAATTTCAGCAGAAAATCATATTCTTCCTGAGATGGCACGATGACCACATCACGGTAATTTTTCGCAGCTGCGCGTATCAGAGAAATCCCGCCGATGTCTATTTTCTCGATAATTGTGGACTCGTCATCCGTATTGGCGACGGTTTCTTCAAAAGGATAGAGATCGACGATCACCAAATCCAATTCAGGAATGTCATACTTTTCCAATTGCTGCAAATGTCCTGCTTCGCGTCTCGCCAAAATGCCTCCAAAGACTTTGGGATGCAGCGTTTTGACCCGACCATCCAAAATAGACGGATAAGTCGTTAAATTTTCTACTGCTACTACTGGAATATCTAGACTTTCGATATAAGCTTGTGTGCCGCCTGTCGAATAGATCGTGATACCCAATTGATGCAGTTGTTGGACAATGGGAGCAAGTCCTTCTTTGTGAAAAACAGAAATCAAAGCAGACTGTACGCGCTTGCTGGACATAAGAAAGAAATTGGAAGGATTTTGAAAGGGCGCAAAGGTAAGTAAATCTTCTTTTCACTAGCTTTACAGTAACGATTAAAATCATCACTTCAAATCAATCGCTTATGAACTACACTCAATTTGCCGATGGTACTTTCGCAAGGTTCAGCTTTCAGCAGAATCACTTTTTGAAGGAGTACAGACTCAAGGATTATAACGATTGGTACTACAATAAAGCCACTAAGCTGCTGACCTTATCTAATGCTAGGGCAAACGCATCAAATTCCTTTTTGCTCTTTGATTTATCAAATGATTCAATTTTTCAGCGACATGAGCATGGTATTTGTCTCCCCGAGAGTCGGGACAGGCAAAGCCGACGGGCTATTCGTTTTGGGGCAATGCCAAAATGAATAGCCCGTCGGCTTTGCCTGTCCCGACTCTCGGGGAGACAAATACCATGCTCATGTCGCTGAAAAATTGAATCATTTGATAAATCAAAGAGCAAAAAGG
>JBCDHX010000155.1:0-13800 GCA_038749535.1 Bacteroidota bacterium | reverse complement strand
GGCGAAGCGAAGCAAATTTTATTTTGGACAAGGCAAAATTTTTCGGCATAGCCTAGCTACGACTAAAAATTTTAACGCAGAACAGAATAAAATTTGTCCAATGTAGTCAATCAAGATGCGGCATAATAAGTCTAATATTCGCATAGAAAAAAGTCTACAAAAAAAGGATAACTAGCATCATGCTAATTATCCTTTTCTTATTTGTAAATGCCGTATGTCTAGCATCTAACTGTATTAACACATCAACCTGTAGCCAACTTTAATTTTTGCTTGCTTTGCTAAAGTTGCAGGTGGCAAGGCAGAAGAGCTACTTTGATAAAGCTTGTCCGCTTACGAGTTAATGTGTAAGTACATCAAACGTCTAATTTCTAACGTCTCTAAAAACCTACGCCTTTGCATTTAAGACGATCTTCAACGTCAAATCATTGCTGATGATTTTGTCTTTGGCTAGACCTTCGATTCCTTCGTTACCATATTCTACGCCCCACTGTGTACGATCAATTGTAAACTCAGAAGCAGTCGCTGTCAACTCGTCACCTACGATAGAAACATTAGCAGGGAAAGTGATTTGCTTTGTTTGTCCACGCATCGTCAAGTTACCTGTGATGTTGTGCGTTGCATTGGCGTCGCTACTTACTGCTTCTACAGTAGTAATTTCAAAAGTTGCATCCGGATACTTCTCTACAGCGAAGAAATCGTCAGACTTCAAGTGACCGACTAATTTAGCTGCGCCTTCTGTTCCTGCTAGATCTTCATTCTCCAAAGTATTCATATCGATTTTAAAAGAACCCGCAACGATATTCCCATCTTCCACAGACAATGTTCCGTCGCTCAGCATTAATTTTCCGGTATGCTCGTCCCCTATGTCAAATGTCTTATATCCTTGCCAGCTAATCATGCTGGTCTCTGTGTTTACACTGTAGTCAGTAGCAGTCACTGTTGCTTCAGCTACTTCTGCTGCCTCTTCTGCTTCTACTTCAGTTCCTTTTTCTGCTGAATTACAAGCAAAACCAATTAAAAATAAGGCAATTAAGGCGAAAAACTTAGGTGCGATTTTCATTCAAATAAATATTTAGTAAAGAAATTTGTGAATAAAAGGTTAATAAAATTAACAGATAAGAGTACAGTTAAGGCGTTTTATAGTTCGGTGCGCGAACAGATAATTTTTTTCCTACTTTGTTAAAATATAAGGTCATTCCACGCTAGGAATAATAAGTATTTGTCTTTCCGTTGGAACGCTCAGCTTGTAAGTTGTCTATGAATTGGATCGTCTGATCCAAGCTTTTCAATACAGTGATTTGCCGTTCGGATTGGATATTTTGGGTGATGATTTGATAGCCTGACATCAAAATATGACAGTCTTGAAAGCTACTTTTGAGCTGTTCTGCATATTTTCTGACGCCATTATTAATCAACGTCTCTGTGATAATGGTATAGATGAAATCGGGCTTGTGGATATTGACAGCAGCCTTTAAATCATTGATACCGATTTCCTTTCCGATGTAGACGACTTGATTGCGGCGAGATTTGAGCAAGTATTGCAAGAACAATAAACTCAACTCCTGTGTCTCTCCTTCCGGCAGATAGAGGATGAATTTTTTGACATTTTCGCCCAATGCGAATGGCTCGCTATTGATAGCGACAATAATCTTTTGACGAATCAAATAACTGATAAAATTCTCCTGTACCGGCTGTACTGATCCGGTCAACCAGAGTAGACTCACTTTATCCAAAAAAGGCAGCAGCACTTCCAGCATTGTCCGCTCGAACCCCATTTTCTGCAAATTCATGGACAAAATTCGATCAAACTTATACTCATCCATGTCGATCATGGAGATGGTGAGCGCGTCGAGTTGCGTATCAAACTCAAAATTGACCTCAGAGATAGCAGACACTTTCTGAATAATCTCTCGATCACTCATCTTGGCGATCTTTGATATTTTGATGCCATTCTTATTGAGCAAAGCAATGTTGAGTATCTTTTTGAGGTCGTCGTCTTGGTAGTAGCGGATGTTGGTTTGGGTGCGCTGTGGTTCTATTATATTGTAGCGTTGCTCCCAAGCTCGGATGGTATGAGCTTTGATGCCGGAAAGTTTCTCCAGATCTCGGATGGAATAAATCGCCACAGCTACTCTTTGATTAATAATCGCCCAATTAGGACTGCATCCGTAACAGCATCGAGTAGAAAAGGTTTAGAAGACGTAAGGGACACAGGCTCAAACTGTTCTGCGAAATTTGTATGATTTCTAAAACTGTATGCCGTTCACTGTATTAGTGTCAGCAGTAGTTATCGTTTTTTCCAATCACCATCATGATGAGTAATCAAAAGAACTACCCACCAATTCATATTGGTCGCATCAAATATATCTTGCCCAAGAAAGGATTCGGGTACGTCAGAGTACCGGAAACAAGAGAAGAGTTCTATTTTCGCGCCAGCAATCAGGAAGAGGAATTGACTGCTAATGATGTCGTCCAATTTGAAATAAAGGAAACACGACAGGGCTTGATTGCCGTCAATCTGCAATTGATAAGTAGTTGAGGGTAAGTAAATTCTCTTTCTGACTGAGCAGGTTTTTTGTTCAGATAAGCCTGTCCCGAGTATCGGGGGCGAAAAACGTAGGCGATGCCTTTCGAGTAGTCGGAACAAGTTATCGACGAGGCTTTTCAACGAAACACGAGCGGAAAAAATGCCGTCATAAAATCAGAAATTATATGCGCTCAACTACTTAACAACATAGTGTGATTTTTTGAACTCAGACCTAAATTATGATCCAAGTATTCGTCACCGGAGGCACATTCGATAAAGACTATAATTACATCACCGGACAACTCTACTTCGGCAATACCAACCTAACGGAAATGCTAGAACGTGGTCGCTCCACCATAGAGACAGACATCAAAACCCTGATGATGATGGATAGTCTAGAGATGACAGATGCAGATCGCGGCATCATTGCTCACAATTGCCGACTCTCCGATCACCAGCATATCGTCATCACGCATGGCACGGATACCATGGTACAAACTGCCCACTATCTCGCCAACGAAGCCATTCCAGATAAAACCATTGTCTTAATGGGCGCCATGATTCCTTACGCTTTTGGTGACTCGTCGGATGGCTTTTTCAATCTCGGCAGCGCATTGGCTTTCGCACAAACTTTGCCCGCAGGAGTCTATATCGCCATGAATGGCCGCTATTTTGATTGGGACAATGTGCGGAAGAATAAGAGTACGGGGTTCTTTGAGGAATTGTGAAAGAGCTATGAGCGGTGAGCCATTAGCTGACTGTACGAGACTGAAGTTCAGCGTTTTCAGCGTATCATTTTAATTAGCTTACAATCTAAAAAAAGCGCAGCAGCCACTCTACCCGCTGAACAGCTCAAAGCTAATGGCTAAACCCTCACGGCCCTTACAAATGGTCAATCAGCTTCGCTTTCATCTTCTGAAATTCCTCTTCCGTGATGACGCCAGCCTTTTTCAACGATGCCAATTCTTGCAGACGTGTCGCAATCTGAGAGGACGGAATGTCACCAGAGTCACTAGACGAAGAAGACTCGTTTTTGAAGCCTCCTTCTTGCTCATCTTTTTCCATTTCTTTGACGACTTCTTTGCCTTTCTCGAATTTTTCTTGGTAGACGCGCTTCAAGCGATCCACATCAAAATCAAGAATTGTGCCGCCGGTCTCAAAGTGGCGTTTGAAGACTTCGCCGAGGGCATAAGTGGATGCGCCTGCCAAAACCGAGTTAGTGACACCGCCGACGAGCGAACCGACGAATGGAATCGCTTTTGCCAAGCTACCAGCACCTACTCTCGCCAGAGTTGAGCTAGTCAAGGCACTGACAATGGCTTTGCCTTGTGTTTCTTGAAAATCTATATCGTAGACTTTGCACAGCTGGCGAATCATGTCTAACTGAGATGCGCTCACGGCAAAAATATCGGCGACCGGAATCGGGATAAATCCGGCACCCATCGAAAAAATGACGTGATTGCGCACGACGGTATCGGCATGCTTGCGGCGTTCTGCTTTATTTGAATTTGAATTCGAGCTCATAAATTGCTTTTTTAGTTCTTCTTTTGCGGCTTTGAAAAATTGATCTCTCATTTTTGAGATATTAGATGATAGACATTAGATAGTAGACTTGTTATGCCGCATCTTGGTTGACTACATCAGACAAATTTTATTCTGTTCTGCGTTAAAATTTTTAGTCGTAGCTAGGCTATGCCGAAAAATTTTGCCTCCGCTTCTCGGAGCAGGCCTTGTCCAAAATAAAATTTGCTTCGCTTCGCCCTAATCAGCTACGACATAACAAGTCTAGTAGACAAATCCACGTATGAATCAAGTCTACACCTTTCATTCCTTATCAATAAGAACGACATTTAATATCTACATTGTTTGAATGAGCCGTATCATTTTTTCGATGATTGTAGAAGAAAAAGAGACGAAATGAGTACTGGGAAAGCCTTCAATAGAGTTTTTTCAGGGTATATTTCACACCCGCTTCATTGATGATGGTCATGGTTTTTTGGTCAGCTGACACTTCATATTCGTAGTACAAATACTCGCCGTCAAATCGCTTATCCGACCCTCCCATATTTCTTCCTTCTGCTTTTTGTCCAAAAACTACATTCTCTACAAACATAGGTCGGAAGGCCAGACGAGCAGGAGGACTGTACAGTTTATAATGTTCATGAGACATATTTTCTGCTGTATTTTGAACAAGAAAAGCAAGATCACGAGTGTCCAAATATGCTCCTACACTAGCGGTATCACCAATCATCAAATCCAGCTGTGTCGAGCCATCGCTTGCACTCACGACTTCCCAAAAACCATTCCAAGGTTGCTTTTCTTCAAAATAATGACCGATACCTCTCAGCGAGAGATCAATATCTGCATCGCCTCTTCTCATGGCTTCCGCGTATTTCGCTGTTTTGACGATACCTGTTTTTGGATACAGGACATCTATGACTGCTCTTTTGACATTCAGATATTGTATGCTTTTGGGAAAAGCTTGAAAGTTAGAATCTGCTGCTATCCAGAAGGATTCAATAGTACTGTTTTCGGGAAATTCCGGCAGGTATTCTATACCTGCATACCAAAGCTTGATGCTTTTTAAATTGGGTAAAAAGAAGAATTGATTGGGTAGGGTTTTCAGATTAGCATGAGAAACAGAAAAATCTTCTAACTGCTCCAAAGTGGCGAGTTCCGAAGAAATGGAAGTGATCGGATTGCCGCCGCAAGCACCACCATTCATATTCAGTGTTTTTAGATTGGACAGCTTTCTGATACCATCGGGTATGGTCTTAATTTCATTGCAGCCGAGGTTAAGTGTTTCTAGTTGCTTCAAGTTGTACACAGCAATCGGAAACGCAGTCAGCCCGCCACCGGATAAAGATAAGCGTGTCAATTGGCTACTTTTTGTCTTTAGATTATCTGGAATCGGGATACCGTGAAGGCTCAGGCGATCTAGATATTTCAGACCAAATACACGCTCCACTATGACAGGTTGCTCATAGGGATAATCACCGAGATACCAACTCAAACTAACTGTATTCAAGTGAGTGAATTGCTTGAAATACTTTGGTAGCGACTTTAAATGACAATTGTCGCAGTTGAAACCAATGAGCTTGTCTCTGGGCATCTGCTCAAATCGGGCATTCAATATTGAATCCTGACTATTCCCTATGACATAGAAAATCTTGTAGCCTTCGTGTGCCAATATGATCGCCGTATCTAGATCATTAACTACGGCAGCCGTGTCGTTGATTATCATCACACGACTGTCTTGAGTGGTAGCTACAAGTGACATACAGAGTAGGAGACAAGTAAAAAGCGCTTTCATTTTGATCGTTTTGAACAAAAATACGAGGCATTCTTTCATAGCTATGACAAAATGTATTGATGTCGCGTGTTTGTATTTAACTGTTGCCTATTTACGGATAAAAGTAGTTGCTCAGCATTGTGACTTCACACCAATTTGACACACACAAAACATCAATTTCAGCTACATTTGCCCCTCAAATTAAGTTACCCAGTATGAATAGTAGAACGCGATCAGCAGCCCTTTTTGAAGAAGCCAAACGGTATTTTCCAGGCGGTGTCAACTCTCCCGTCCGCGCCTTTAAGTCTGTCGAAGGCCCGCCACTTTTCATCAAAGAAGGCAATGGCGCTTATATTACCGATGAGGATGAGAATAGGTATTTGGACTTTTGTTGCTCTTGGGGTCCGCTCATTCTGGGGCACAACAATGATCGCATTCGAGAGTATGTGACGGAGACGGTCGCCAAAGGCACTTCTTTCGGGACACCCAATAGATTGGGTAACCAGTTGGGACAGACCATTCTGGACAACAATCGCTACATCGAAAGAATGCGATTTGTGAGTTCAGGGACGGAAGCGGTCATGTCTGCTATTCGTCTAGCAAGAGGTATCACTGGCAAGAGCAAAATCATCAAGTTTGAGGGTTGCTATCACGGTCATGTGGACTCTCTTCTGGTGAAAGCTGGTTCTGGTTTGGCGACTTTTGGGGTCAGTACTTCGGCGGGTATTCCGCCTTCATTTGCACAAGAAACCATCGTCTTGCCTTTGGATGATCGCGATGCACTAGAACAAACATTGCACAAGTACGCAGACGACGTCGCTGCCATCATCGTAGAGCCGGTACCTGCGAATAACGGACTGCTGTTGCAAGATCGGTCGTTTTTGATGTGCTTGCGTTTAAAATGCTATAAATATGGTGTCTTGCTCATTTTTGATGAAGTTATCTCTGGTTTTCGAGTCGGTTTTGAAGGTGCAGCAGGTCATTACGACATACAGCCGGATATCATCACTTACGGCAAAATTATAGGTGGCGGGATGCCTGTGGGCGCATTCGGTGGTAGTGCGGGAGTGATGGGACATGTAGCACCGGAAGGGCCTGTCTACCAAGCTGGGACGCTTTCCGCCAATCCAGTAGCGATGGCAGCAGGGTATGCCGCAGCGACTCAGTTGTTGGAAGAAAATTTCTATGAAAATATGGCTGCCAAAACTGCTCGTTTTGTCCAAAGCATTCAGCAGCATTGCAACGAAAAAGAATATGAGGTGAGCATTCCGCATATTGGGTCTATTTTCTGGATGGCATTCAGTCGGGAGCGCATCATTCGTTCGGATCAGATCGCCCCTGAGAGTATGGAAAAATTCAAAGTGCTACATCGAGAGCTATTGAAAAATGGGGTCTATCTCGGTCCGTCTGGTTATGAGGTGGGATTTGTCTCAGCGGCTCACACAGAAGCAGATTTGAAAGAAGCCAGTCAAAAGATTTGTGCGGCTTTGGATGTAGTGTTTGCTAGTTAGGCTGATACGAAGTGTTGGATTGGAATGTGCTTGTCCCGAAAGTCGGGAGATCGGACAGATTCAACGGATCAAAATGGATTTTTATATAAACTGAAATCAAAATCAGTACTTTGTATGATTCACATATCTCCAACTCTCGGGGCAAACTGTGAGAAGTAGGTATTTCAAATTATTACAGTTCTAACAATTACTTACTATTTTTGCACAGTTTTTCAGCTAGTTCTACTATATTTTGAAGTATTTAATCATCATCGTTTTCTTTATATTTGGACAACTGTCGTTGCTCCGAGCACAGAATCCGTTTGAGATAGTAGATCGTTTGGGCGCAGCGACAACAGCAACGACTGTTGATACGGCTACGACAGCCGCAGCCGAGCCAACCATAGCCGCAGCGGCTGACGATACGAGTACTGAAGAACCTACTGCCGCTCTTTCCACTGTGTCCATCGATTCCGACAATCCATTTGAGATCGTCGCACGAGGCGAAAATGAGTCATTTGCGCCATCTGTAAGTGATGTAGTCGAGCCTGAGGTGAAAGAAAAATCGGAGATTACGCCATCGGCTGAAATTGAAGAGTCAGCAAGTTCTACGCCTAAAAGAGACATTCCCGAAGATGGTACGAGCAACTTCATTTTGCTTTTACTGACACTGATCCCGACGACTATATTATTTACCGTTTTTCGATCTTATCTAGGTAAAGTAGTAGAAAACTTCGGGCAATCCGGTGTCCTCACGCGCAGCTATAGAGAATATGCCGGAGCTTCTATCGTACCTATGAATAGCTGGTTTGTCCTATTTTTTATCAACTTGGGGTTATTCGTAGCATTGGTGTTGAAGCATTATGGTAGGCTACTAGCGGACAATCTGCTGTGGCACGTAGGCATCTGTATTTTGGGTGTGAGTATCTTCATTTTGGTGAAACGCGCCTTTCTCGCCTTCTTAGGATTGCTTTTTCCCATCCAAAAACAAATCGGCCTCTATCTCTATCTTTTGATGGTTTTTAGTATATTGGTAGGCGTTTTTTTGACCCTAGCCAATATTTCCCTGTTGTACATCATGGATGAAGGGTTTAAACCATTGATTTACAGTAGCTTCGCTATCCTGCTTATCTTGTACTTGATTCGCACTTACAGAGGCTTATTGATCGTGAATCGCCTAGCCTTATTACACACCTTCCACTTTTTGTTGTATATTTGCACCGTCGAAATAGCACCTATTTTTGTTTTAACCAAATTGGTGATGCTCTACGGCAAGTAGTCGGGATTTCTCCCTGCATTCAAATAATTCAAAGCAGGACGACACGTTGATGCTATTCTGCTTTCCGATTACCGGTCTCGTACAGCTCGTAAAAAATATCGTATCTGAATGGCAGCAGCAGCAGAAGGACAAGCGCAGCAAGAATCCTATAAGCGAATAAAAACCATACTCGTCTCCCAACCTAAGCCTGAACGTTCTCCTTACTACGAATTGGAAGAAAAATATGGTCTCCAGATCGACTGGCGTCCATTCATTCATGTAGAGGGATTGACAGCAAAGGAATTTAGGAAGGAAAGAATCCGTCCAGATGAGTATACCGCAATCGTATTGACGAGCAAGAACGCTGTCGATCATTTCTTCCGCCTATGCGAAGAGATGCGTATACAAGTGTCTGGCGATATGAAGTATTTCTGCCTGACCGCAGCGATCGCCAACTATTTGCAGAAGTTCATCGTCTATCGCAAGCGCAAAGTTTTCGTCGGTAAGAAAACGATCAACGATCTCGCGCCTTATCTCAATAAACACAAAGCCAAAGAAAAATTCCTATTGCCTTGCTCCAATCTAGGTAGCAAAGCTGTGTCCGGCTATCTGGATGCCAATAAATTCAATTGGAAGGATGCGTTGATGTACCGTACGGTGAGCAGCGATCTGTCTGACTTGAGTGATGTGAAGTATGATGTGCTGGTGTTCTTTTCGCCATTGGGTATCAAATCACTCTACGAAAACTTCCCCGATTTCACGCAAGACGAGACGCGCATGGCGATCTATGGTACGACGACCAGCAAAGCCGTCATCGAGCGTGGGCTAGCTATCAACATCAAAGCACCTGCACCGGAAGTACCGTCTATGACGGTCGCTTTGGATAACTACTTAAAAGTGTCAAATCGAGATTAAGAGACTTAGCTTGTTTTATACAGCAGCTAAAAAGGCTGGATGAGCGGTTGCTTGTCAAGCCTTTTTTTGTGCAGTTTTTGTTCTTCAGAAGTGGGTAAAATAAGTAGTGTACCATTTTTAATAATGAAGTACGTAAATAGAAACTAGATTATTTTGAGGCTAATTGAAGCCTGTCCCGCTTGCGGGGGCGAAAAACGTAGGAAATGCCTTAGCATCGGCGACACGATAGCTATCGGGTTTCAACGAAAAGTAGGCTCAGAAGAATCATTTTATCCCGATAGTTATCAGGACGTAATTGGTTTTTGAAATTGGTATTAGTTGTAGCCATTGTTGGCTGCCGTTTCTACAGATTTAGTCCTAGATTATATGCCTCAACAAGTATTTCATCCAAATCGCTATCTCCTTGATTTGTTAGAATAATTGCACCGACTTTTGTACTTGGGTTAAAAGCCATTATTGTTGCCACACCTTGCTCTCCGCCATCGTGACCCCACAATTGATTTTCATT
The DNA here is from genome assembly GCA_038749535.1 of Bacteroidota bacterium. GTDB lineage: Bacteria > Bacteroidota > Bacteroidia > Chitinophagales > Saprospiraceae > JAAUTG01. The sequence goes on along the minus strand of JBCDHX010000155.1, from coordinate 3,810 downwards.
GTTTAGATTAAATAAGTGCAAGCCTACTTCATTGTCTAAATTTGGAATTTGAGGTGTTATCATTTCATTTATGGTCTTAGAACTTAATAGTTGATAATTGTTAGCTAAGCCATCATTTACAAAGGCAGTTAAGAATTTGTATAAATCTCTACTTGTAGAACGTAATCCGCCATTTGGATAGTCAGTAAAGGTGTAGTGCTGTATTTCTTCGTAGTCGCCATTAATATAATCGTACGGTTGGACAATCGTTTGGTTGATTTCATCTAATCGCCAATACGTTTGTGTCATATCTAAAGGATTGAAAATATGTTGCTTGCAATACGCATTAAAATTCATTCCTGATATTTCTTCTACCAATAGTCCGATTAAAGCATTTCCGGTATTGCTATATTCGTAATCAGTCCCTGGTTCAAAATCGTAAAAATTATCAGAAGCATCGTAGAAATTTCCTCCTGGAATAAAATAACTTTCCATAAAAGAACCTAACTCAACAGGACTATCTTCTCCATAGTAATACTGATCGTCTAAAGCATTACCGTCAGCAATCGCCGAAGTATGGGTCAATAGCATCTTGAATGTAATGTTTGCTGAATGATTTGGGATATTAACATCAAAAGGCAAGTAGTCATTAATACTATCATCAAGAGAAAAAAGATTATCTTCACTCAATTGAAGCAATGCGGTTGCCGTAATAGCTTTTGAAATAGAAGCTAGAAGAAAAAGGTGGTCAGGTTGAAGCGCATTGTTATCTTGAATATTTGACTGTCCTAAGTTGCTTTCCAATAAAATTTGACTTTCGTCAAAAATCAAAACAGACATGGCAGGGATATTTTGAAAGTCCATCTCATCTGCCAAATATTCTTCAAATTCAGCTGCATTGTCGATAGCAAAATCATCACCATTACTACAGCTCTGAACTAAGGAAAAAGTCAATATCACTAATAACTTTATAAAATTGATTTTCATATTTCAACTTTTTATTCTGACAGAACGGTATTGTATAAATAAGCGCAGTAGCGATTCTTACACTCGAATTATTCGGTTTATAACTCACTTTAAATTTATACCTTTTGTTTTGTTCAATCATTTACACTGCTATTGTGTTTATACGATGTTGAACAAAGCTCCTATGGTCGCAGCGAACAACTACCTACTCTTAGGTTTGGTTCAACGAGTATTTAAACCAATTAAATTCAATCAAAGCTATAGAAAAAAAGCTACAAAAGAACGGGTAGTGCTGAATTAGATGCTGCCTTAGAGCGGATGGATGTTCAAATGGATTTAGCAGGCAGTGCCTTTGCTACCCGCAAGAGTTATTTGCGTAGCATCCGCGCTGTGATGCTGCACGACCAATGTTTGCCTGAGAACTGCACAGCCAATCAGATAAAAGCCTTTTTGGTCTATCAACATAACTAGGGACATTATTCTTCCTCTGCGGTGAACTTGCGCGTGTGTGCCTTGAAGTATTACTCCCGAGAAGTAGTACACCGTCTAGATTTAGTGGTTAACATTCCCAATCCCCGCCTGAGCAAATTCGATGTAGAGATACTCACCATTGAGGAGATCAAACAGCATCGCACCATCACGATCCGCAACTACAAAGGCAACAAAACACGTGTGGTACAATACGGCGAAGAGCTTCGCCAAATCTTGGTGCGCTACTGTAAAGCACGCGGGGGTGTGCCAAAGGACACTTTGCTAGAAAGCTATGTGGAAAAAGGTGCGCCCTTGGGCAAGAGAGGCCTTCAGCATGACCTGTCCCGAGCATCGGGATCATTCGACAGATGGTCAAAAGGTCAGGGCTCAAAAACCCATTTCGCCTCATACTTTGCGCCATACTTTTGCAGTACATTACTTGAATGCAGGCGGTAGCCTTCGACAACTTCAAGTCTTGCTCGGGCATGAATACATCAGCACCACTTTGCACTATCTCAAGTATGCCAAACCCGATGAAGGCAAAAGGGTCTCAGTACTTGATGTAGCATTGAATAGAGAGGGGAAAAAGAAGCAAAGCCAAGCTCAATGAGTGTGCCTACCTTTAGTGCACCCAAATACGAGCTAGCCGAGGTTATTCATCGCTTCAAAGATCAATTGAGCGGTAAACTATCCGCCTATCAACAACTCGCTTTAAGTGCTATAGAGCGATGCAGAACGGCAGCTTTAGGTGGACACATTGATGAATGTGATGCTTGTGGACACTTGTGCATCAGCTATAACTCTCCGCTTTGTGGAGCCGGCTATGTTGCAATCGCCACTGTCCCAAATGTCAGGGCGTGAGCAAAGAGATGTTCATCATCGAACAGGAAGAGTTACTCTTGCCTGTAGCATACTATCATGTCGTTTTCACCTTGCCACATCAGCTCAATGAGATGTGCATCTACCACCCAAAAATGATGTATAGTTTGTTGTTTGAATCGGCTTGGCATACCTTGAATACTTTGGCGAAAGATAAGAATTGGCTTGGTACAAAAACGGCTGCAACTATGGTGCTTCATACTTGGTCACAAACGCTAATACTGCACCCTGACGTGCACTGCATTGTACCGAATGAAGGTTTGAATAAAGAGGGTAATTGGCGGTATCCAAAAAAGAGTGGAGCAGATAGGCAGGGCAGGTTCTTGTTTCCTGTGACAGCGATGAAAAAGCTATATCGAGGGTATTTCATGGCACAGCTCAAAGCAAAGATTGAAAGCAGTGAGCTACCATTACCACCTGATTTTCTAAAAGGAAGAAGCGACCAAAAGTGGAAAGATGAGTTGTACCAAAGCAATTGGGTGGTCTACACAAAGAAGCCGTTTAGTGGTGTCAACAAGGTTATTGACTATTTAGCAAGGTATTCGCATCGAGTAGCGATCAGTAATCATCGCATTAAGAACATCACCGATCAAGAAGTGACTTTTGCCTGTAAAGATTACAAGGACAATGCGAAGAAAAAGCAGATGATACTTCAAGGTGAAGAGTTCTTGGGTTGATTTTGTTTGCACATCTTACCCAAAGGCTTCCAAAAGGTCAGAAAGTATGGCTTGGTCTCCAATGCAAGTAAGAAAAGTGATATTCCAAAGGCGAGAAAAGCACTTGGATTGCACTTGGAAATGACGCTGTCTACTCGAAAGAAGCGCAAAGCTCAAGCATTGAATCGCTTGTTTGGCAAAGCCACCAATCGCTGTCCGTATTGTAAAAAGGGAAGTATGGTCACAATTGGAGTAGTACCTTGCGAGCGTGCTCCATCGAGCAGAACGACCTTGAAACACCGATAAAACTAACCCTTTAATACTCCTAAAAAGGTGCTGTGGCGTAGCTATGCCTACCGTCAAGTAAGTGGATGAAAAACTGCCTTTTTTACTCCAAAAACTAACCGATAAACCATGAAAAGTAGTATAGTTTTACACTATATCACTCTTGGACACTTCTAAGTGCTAGCAAGGAGAACCTTAATCCCTCCACCTGCCTATAGCAAATGCCATAGCTGAAATCTGAATCCGCTTCGTTCAACACCGCCTGATCGTCCGGACTGCGCCACGACTATCAGCCTTTAATATTAGCTATAGCTCTTTTTTATTTATCATTTTTTGAATTCTTCAAATGTTATTCCATTGAATTTATAGGCTCCATTTTCGTGAGTTCCAAGCCAAAGGTCTCCATTATTGTCTTTGTAAATGCTGAATAGTGATATGTTTTTTGTGTTCTCTAGAATAGAATAGTGAGTAATTTTTGTTCCGTCATATTTCCAAACGCCATCAAGATAGGTTACAAACCATAAATCACCATTGTTGTCTATTACACTTGACAGATACTCGTCCAAATTGCTAT
>JBCDHX010000154.1:0-13876 GCA_038749535.1 Bacteroidota bacterium | reverse complement strand
TGGTATTCCATCCTTTGGGTCGTAAATTTGTCCCCAGACAATAAGGACATCTTTGTTTTTGTTTTTCCATCCTTCAAAGATCGTGCTTATTGTCTTTTCTTTCTTCCCAATCTAGAAAAGTGCACATTTGGTACACTACCCAATTTCAATAGTTGTACCATCCAGTGGAAGATAAAAAGGATCAGAAGAAATTTTCCAATCATCCTTTAGTAAGGCATTTCGGACAACTGAGTATATTTTATCACGCATTTAATTCGTATTGAACTCCAAACAAATAGCTGCTAAGGTTAGTTGAATGACTCCAACTCAAAAAGAAACATAATTAAAAGGATGTAGAGCCTCTCTTCACTTGTCCAAAGGGACATCCTACCCAGAATATATACTTTATGTACTCACTATCAATAGACCCTGATAAGATTAAAAAACAGATTTTCGAGTATATAGGTATAGCTACTCCCCTACTTCGTCCTAAACACCAAACCTCCAATTTCTCCGAAACAATCGGGCATAGGTTTCGATGTCGGATCATTGAAAAAATCATTGGCTACTTGCATGGCGCATTGATTACTCCAGTTAGTTGTCGGTGTATGTTTCCAGCCTTTGAAGATCAAATGATGGCTATTTTCAAAATTGGGTATCATCGCCGTTGCCCATTTGACAGGTGTTTCGTTGTCATATTCGCCATTGATAAATAGCGTCGGAATGTCAGAAGTAATCGCTTCATTCTCGATGTCAGCTACTTTTTCGATCCGCCAAATTTCGCAAACTTCCTCCTCGAATACAGCCGGAGATAAGCCTTGTACTTGTGGATACTTTGTCGTTTCTGCTGCTATTGTTGCTTGATTACTGAATGGATATTCTTCCGCACACCAAACAGACAATCGCATTCCCAAACCTGCACCATTGCCGGGCTGCTCAAACAAGCCCAGCAATCGTTCTTTTACTTCGGTCAGATCTCCCTCAAGCAACCTATTGATTTCAAAAGGAACATTTGCGACATTACTCGTAGCAGCAGCAGTAAAAACAGTGATCAAATCTGCTCCTTTCAGGTAGAAGGTCTCCAAGTTTCCAGTTTTTGGATGCTCCACCTGAACGGCTAAGGGCTCTTTTGTTTTGACCGTCAAATACTCGAAAAAACGCTTTCTTAGATTCGGAAAAGCACGATTGCAACTTTCATCAGAAGCACAATCGGAAAGCAATTGATTGACCGCCGATAAAAGATGTGCTACACTTTCCTCATCATAACTGACCTCCAAAGGCAAAGCAGAATCCATCACGACGCTTCTGATTTTTTCGGGATAGTCACGCATGAGCACTTGCGCGATTTTGGTGCTGTAAGAAATGGTGAGCAGATTATAAGATTCGATATCGAGTACATCGACTAGATCATTGATGTCAGCTGCAATTTCATTGGTGTTGTATCCATTCAAATCGATTCCATTTTTCGTCAATCTATCCCTACACGACTGAGCCGCTTCCGCTAGTAAAGAGTCTGTTTGATTGACATCAAAATCAGGGAGATTCGAGAGATACTGTGCTTCCGACCACTCTGGACAATCAAGATGTGGCTGTGCGTAGTAATTACCGCGCTGCTCTACCAAGATGAAGTCTCTATCGTCCAGATATTTATAATAATTCATGTAGGGTGCAGAAGGCATGGTTGACGATCCGGGTCCACCGACAGTGTAAATGATAGGATCAGGTTTGGGATTATCACTTCTGCTTTTGAAAATGTAGACAGGGATTTTGATGGTCCTTCCTTCAGTCAGTTTTCTATTTTCAGGTACTTCCAGATACCCGAATGTATAATCTTGCCCTTTGGGAATCTTATGCGTCGTCTTTTTGGATTTCTTAAAGACAGATTTAAAAGTTGAGGTGTTTTGAGCAAAACCGATGACTGCTCCCGATAACCAAATCACCAATAGTAAATATAATCGCTTTCGCATTTTAGCATTTGTTTTGAGTGTTCAATCTTACTTACCAGAATCTATCCACTTTGGATGTTTTGCAGAAAAACATATTTCTCTTTTCAAACATAATAAACTGATAATCAAACATTTAAAACATAATTCAAGAAATAACGAATTAAGTACTCATTTGAATGCCATTAGATAGTTTGCGAAGTCTGAGCGGTAGCTTACGTGTCTAGAAAGGCTTTGTAAACTTAGCTTTACAAAAGTAACCGCCCCATAAGCTACCCGCAACTTTCGCAAAGCAACATTACATTTGGAATTACTGCAAAACAACAAAGCACCGAAAGCACAAAACTCCCGATGCTTCATCACTATCATTTAGCAAAATAAGCTGCCATAACTGAATTTAGTTAATCGCCGAAGAGGCTAACAGCTAGTGGCTAACGGCTAACAGCCCAAAAAATTACTCATTCAACGTAAACCTAACTACTACCCCACCAGCACTATTCGAGACCGGAAATCCAGTCGATACTCTCGGCACCGTTCTTGCATAATCAAAGAATACCCGCAACGCTAATCGCTCATGCATCTGATATTCGGCTGCCGGAGAAAAACTGATTTGTGTTGTTCCACGCGTTGGTTCTAAGATATTTTGATCCAATAAATGATTCAGCGTCACATCATCGCGATACGAGAAATTGATATTGATGTCTAGATCACCCACATTCGCACCACTGCCGCCGCCACCACGACCAGCACCAGGGAAATTCAATGGACCTTGATCGTCAGTCGTTGGTTTCTTTTTCTTGCGCTTCGGATTGTTATTGACCATATTTCTCAAAAAGCCAATATTCACATCGCTCATCAACCAACCAAAGCCAAACTGATACTCCTGCGACTGCGTTTCTGCCAATTGATTACTCACAAAACTCATCGCCAATGTACGCGACCGATTCACATTCGCACGCAACGAAATACCATTTGCAGTACGCACATCTACACCGATTAGCGGCGCAAACGCTTCTTGAATCACCAGCTCCGGTATCTCCAAACGAGAGAAGAAGTTGCCTGTGATCTTATTGATACCGCCGTTGCCATTTTGCAAGAAATCCAAATCCGTGTTGAAACTATTGATCTGCATTTGCGACTGATAGCCATGTGAGATATTCACGCTTTGGAAGACCTCTTTGAACATCGGTATTTTCGACAAACCAGTATAGGTCATTCGCCAGTTCGGAATTGGCAACTGACTGAATAAATTGTTACGAACATAATTCCTTTCCACACCTACATCATTGATCGACTTGCCTCTATAAGCCGCCAAGAAAGAAGGTATCAACACATCCGGCTGCACTCGACCGTAGCCTTCTGTATAGCCTTCTCCCGCCAGTACAGGATCGCGATGAACGCCGCTACCCAATATCTCAGAAGCCACCAAACGGTTTTCTTCATACAACTGAAAAAGTTCACTTAAATCACTGACTTCCAATCCATTAAAGAACGTATTCAGCGCGAAATAAGTCACCGTCATCGAACCTACATTGACAGGCTGAGCGTGTATCCAGCTACTGACGCCATCCGCTAGAGTATCCTTGAAGGTTTGCGTATGATTCTCCGTGAAATTGCTACGCGCCTCCACGTCTATCCTGAAATCAGTAAACGGCTCTAGTGTCAACTGCGCATCCATCGTGCGAGAATATTGTTGCGCTACTTTTTGGTTCAGTAGTACACTATTCGTAATCCAACTATCGGCACCTCTAGCATTGGAAATCTGATGCAGCCAGTCCGCAGACGTACCATATTGCTCTTGTTCCAATGTCCGAATATTCGGCTGAAAACCGGCAATAAAATCCCAACCCGGCGCATCAAAACCCGGACTCAATCCTAGTATACTCGAAGTCGGCGTAAAGCCCGGAATCAATGTTCCTAGATCTTCCGAATAACTCGCTCTCGCTTTTCGCACCATCAACAATGGACGAATCAAAGCGCGCTCTATTTTGCTCACTTCTCGCTGTTCCTTCTCTTTTTCATCGCCTTCTTTCGATCTAGAAGTAGGTCGACGACTTCGCGTCGTACTTCTGCTGCTACGTCCTCTACGACCTGCCGGACGATTGATTTGTTTCAAATAGCCCCATTTGTCGTAGAGCTTATCAAAACTCAGATCGGCAGTGGCTTGTCGGCGGTTGCCGTTTGAAATAATGTTCCCTAATCCTAAATCTTCCACATTCAAAGCAGCTGCACCCCAGTTATAATCTGCTGAGTACTGCGCCCGTGCTGTAATCCAGTCCAAGAATGGAATGGAGCGTGTCGGTAAAGTAAAGTTGACGTTCAAGTTGTGTCCGTAATTTTTCGGACGCCCTAGATTGCCAATGTTAGTCAGGATGCTATCGCGAATGATGCGCTGTACTTGATCGTCTGTCAGCGTAGGATCACCTTCTCTGATAGCTGTCTCATTTGGCTCATCAATCACCGCAAAGTTTTGCGCACTAAAGTTCATTTTCAACGCACGCGAAAAGTCCCATTGCACATCGTACGTTCTATCCCAAGTAAACTGCTTGTTGTAGAAAGTCGAGAATACCGGATCAAGGTCAGTAAAGCGATAGCGCGTCTCCGCCACTTCTCGGTACATGGTCGTACTAAAGGCAAACGAGTTCGGTAGCGGACTGAAATTCAAGTCACGCAGGACTTTTAGATAGTCTTTGTCCGGCAAATTCTTAAATGGCTCTATCGGTCGCAACGGCAAGGCATAGTTGTAATCTAAAGTCGCCTGATGATTCTCGTTACGGTCATATTCGATGAGTGGATCGGTTGTTTCCGCTTCTGTATAAGCATAGGATGCACTAAAGTTGGAGACATCCCACGGCAAAGGCGGCGCATTGGAAGTCCGCTCTTTCCCGACATTGTTCATGCTTACTGTCTTGATCGTATTGACCTCTTGGGCACGCTCTCTGATTTCTTGTCGCTCTTCTTGACTGTCTGCCAATGCTAGATTTTCACTCAATGGAATATCTAAATCATAGGGATCGAATTTTGGTCGAGTTGTCGTACGCGAATAAGCAGCATAAGCAGGCAATCGGACACCCCAATCAGCTGGCAAAAAGCGACTCAATTCCAAGTTAGTAGATACATCAAATCCAGCGACTTGATCTAGCTGACGCTCATCCAACTGCTGATCCAATGCCCCAAAACCAATACTACTAAAATTCGCCGAAGCACTCACACTACCAAAATCTGCCAACTGCATATCCAGCCGCGCTAAACCTGCGACACCACCTTGCTCATTCAATCCTTGCAAACGCAGCTCATTCGCCCAAATTTCGATACAGTGATCTTGTCGATCAGGTGATTTCGGATTGCGAATACCGATCATCACTGTTTTGACATAGCCTAAGTTCGGGTTTCCTCTGATCTTAATAACATGACCATTTTTCAAACCCTGTGGAGTAAATTCAGTGTACTCTTCACTGAGTCGGATGTCACTCTGATTTCGCTCTATCTTTGCATCTTTCAACCACGCCAAATCAATATCAAACTCATTCGACTCTTTCCAAAGTTGCTCCAAATATTTTGGTGTTGAAGCTTGACCATTCGTCGGAATATCTTCTATTGTCAATGAATCTGGATCAAATTTTGTTAACGTCAGCGGTATCTCATATTCATAGTAGTTATTGACGAAGTCACTACCCAATCGAATAAACGCCGTTACATCACCATCTTCCAAATCAGGATCACAGAAGACATCATCTTCGGCATCATTACATTCTGCATATCCGACGTTTTCAGCATGGACGAACATCTTCAGACGCTCGTAGTTTCGCAAATCAATATTGAGTGTTTTGTAGACACCTCGTGCATCTCCATCTGCTAGATTTCTTGCTTCCAAAGAAATCGACTGTTCATTCTGAAAGCCTTGGAACACACCGATATTATTTTCTCGCTGAATACCCGGCGGCAAATCATAAGGGAATGGACAACGGTTACTATTTTCTTCAATATTGACGGCATTCAAGTTGAAAGCGGTCGGGAAATCAGGATTGACCAAAGAATCTTGTGCCAAATCTTGCTGATAGACGCGCCATTGTTGACGCACCAATTCCATACGCGCAAAACGCAAAGTTGCTTGCTCTTCAAAATCGCGCATATACATTCGGATAAAACGCACCGAACGCAAATCCTGAATCCCACCTATACTTTTTCGCTGAATGTCATCGACCGGAATACGCATTCTGTACCAAATACGCTGTTGATTATCACCTACATTTACCACACGCTCATCTGTGATGTAGCGATTGGCAGCAATACGTCCACCACCTGCCGGACGCAATGGAATACGATACTGAAAGTAAGCTTCCGACTCATTCAAGGTGTTGTCTTGATCTAAATCTTCCGCATCAGGAATATTGGTCGCCGAGCGAAGTCCACCTTGCCCCTGCTGTGATGCTTGTGAGTTTCCTTCTTGATTATTAAATCGATCATAGCGTTCCAAAATGGGTGTTCCATCAGAAAAACGCTCATCCAAATAGTGGACGAAATCATCATTGGCAGGGTCTTCTAGTATCTGCTGACGGACACCACCATTGATACCACCTAGACGGCTCAGATAGTCCGCATACTTTTCACGCTCGCCTTGATTTTCTAAGCCGTCCAAACCAACATCCTGTGCCGCTCTCGCCGCCGGATCAATGTCGAAAGCATTGGTCACTTGCTGCGTCAATGGTACATTTGCCCATTCTGTCTGAGTCGTTCGTCGATCGGGATTATTAGGACTCGGTAGACCATTTTCAAAGAACTTACGAGAGTCACGTAAGATATCCTCCGAAATATTTCCTAAATCTAAGTAGACATCTCCACCAGTTGTGTTACCCGGAATGAAGCCGCCATTGCCGTCCGGTACATCCAAAAATGGACTCATCATCCAAAATTCGATAAACTGGACGTTGGCTTGCTCAAAGTTGTTGATGTTGATAGCGCGCATAATACCACCCCATCGACTTTCCGGATCTTCTAGATTACCAGAGGAAGTCATCCCCTGTGAAATGCCGGGATAGCCGCCAGGCACATCGAAGTTATAAGGTCCACGCTTGGTCGGCTCGAAGTTCAGATCAAAGGTGAAAATATTCGTCAACTCACCCGGCAAAACCGTTCGATTGGGGAATACTTCGTTGATGGGAATATTGGCAGTGTAAGGATTGGGATCATCACCAAAGGTATTACCAAATCCACGACCACCACGTACAATCGGGTCGATGCGATACCAATTCAATAAGGCTCTATTCGCACCAGAGCGGGTATCGTTAATTAGGTCAGCTTCCGGGAAAAAATTTAATCCGGCATCACCCGTACCTTGCGGTACACTCGCGATGACCCAAGCATTGGCAGGCTGTCGCAAATCAATCCCACTCGCACTGCCCTCGAAGTCATCTAAATACAAAATACCTCCCTTGTCTTCTCCTCCATTTTCATTGATCGCCCTAGGGTGTCCCGGGCGTAGTGCTGCCGCTTCTGCCATCAAAGTGACACTAGACGGTGCTTTGGTATCAATCAGTGGAATCTTATCGACCAGTCGTGTCAACCAAGGTGCTTCTGCGCTATAGTTAAGATCAAGCCCATAAATTTTATTATTGATCGGGTCATCTCCAATGTTTACTTTTGGCGTAAATGGACGCTCCAGCAATTGCAAGAAAGTACCACCAAGCACAAAATTTTCATTGAACTTGTAATCAGCTCGAAGTCCCACCATCGTTTTGGTCTGAAAACCAAAGAGCGCATTGTTTTCAAAAGACACATTGACTGGAATACCGGAACTCAGATACGCATCATTTAGAATCCGAATCCGCCCAATGTTGTAATCGATTTCGTAATCAACACCTTCTCTCAAAATCTGTCCTCCGGCACGCACCGTCACCGACCCCGGTGGAATATTGAATGCACCTAATGAAATTTCATTGGAGATAGCCGACCGATATTCTCCCCTCAAAGAGAAACGGTTCAGTTCAGGAAATTCTCTTGCAAAAATCACCGTCGAGTCGTACAGTTGCGGATAGACAAATAAACCTTCATCACCCGTCGTGATCTGCTCTTCCAAATGATCGCCAAACGGTTCTAGTACCGGAAACATCACTCGACCTGTACGCGGATAAATCGTCAAGCCAGGCACATAATCAAACACACCATTACGTCCCGGATCGCCTTGTACATTGAGTTCATCTAAGTTGAATACACGAATCAAAGGCACACCTTCCAAGTTGGTAGCTGGCAAGAATCGCTTACGTCCTCTTCCTGGATCGCTGGCACGCTGATCACTATTGACACCTGTGTCCTCATAGAAAACATCGAGTTTAAAGTCTTTACGATCAACTTGATATGCTCCGATGTTGTAGAAGTTTTTCATCATCAAGTCCCAAAGTGGAATATCCACTCGCGGTGTTGTACTTTTCAGCATTTTGACGAATAAAACTTCTTGTGCGATCTCTGCTGTGTCTGCACTGACACCTGTCGCCGGAGCGTCGTTGTACAATTCTCCTACTTTATAGGTCTGACCATTATAGGAGTACTGAAAAGCAACACCTAGCACTTGATCTTGCTGCAAATTGACATTCAAAGAGACAAATCCTAGCTCTCGATTGACGGTAAACTCTGTTCCTTCTCGCAGTCGACGCGCACTCACTTTCTCGAAATCCTTGGATTGTTGTAAGCCAAACTGATTCTGTAAAACCGCTACTGCTCGGTCAATTTGACGAACATCATCTCTACCTTCGATGCGCGAGTATAGGTTGTTAGCATTGTTATCCGGTAAGATAAAATCTTGGTTCAGTACACCTGTTGTGATACCTCTCGATGCGCCGGGCGTCAAGCGTACTCGTTCAGGATTCGTCAGTACATTCGCTTCTCCCAAATCCGATAGGGCAATGATGTCACGCGGTCCGGGTTCTCCTTCTCGTGCAGTGACATTTCGGTCGTTGGTGACCCAAACATCAATTTGCTCAATGGTGAACAGGCTTAATATTTGTGGAAGATTGGAAAGGTTTTCATTGAAGGTTTCGCGGTTAAAATAGGAAAGGAGGAAGTGGCGGTTTTCATCGTATTCGTCAGCAAAGACTTCGTATTCTTGTAGCTGACTGCCCCCTTTGATTTGAATTTCTTCTCGCTCTGATTTTTGCTGAGAAGCGATACCAGTGATGTAGAATTTTCCGAATTGTAGCTGTGTCTTTAGTCCAAATAAGCTTTGCGCACCTTGGATGAGTGTTCCGTTGAGTGGCAAGGTCACATTACCCGCCTCTATCGTTTTGATGATATCATCTTCGCTGAACGCATCACTCTTATACTCTAGCTTCATGATCTGACGATCAAAATCGAAGGTCGCTTGAGAGTTGTAGTTCATATTCAAATTCAACTTCTCACCGATGCTTCCTTGCACGTCGATTTGCGGCACCATATTGAACAGGAACTGCGGCGGTGGTCGCTGCTGACGTTCTGTAAGTACCGGATTTTCAATCACTGAACGCTCCAGCCCAAATGTCAAATCTATACTCCCTTGCGGACGAATGCTTACTTCCGAACCACCAAATAAGCGATCTGCTAGGTTTTTCTCAATGTCAATTTCTCCCAATGGATTGTTGGGATCGATATTGAGCATATTGGCGAGCTGATCGCCACGCCTCACTTTGTTGTTCTGAGCAGTGGAAGATATCTTCTGAAAATAACTCTCTTGCTGTTGCTGTTGCTTGTACTCCAAATATTCATCAAAACTCATATAAGTCGGCATTCGGAAATAGTCATCCCCTATGCGCTCTGTGATGATGTATTGGTTCGTTTCCGGATCGTATTCAACATCTTTTTGGATAATGCTCGGATCAGCTAGATCGAATGGATTGGTCGATGGATTATTGATATAATCATCATAACGATCCTCCAATGGGATTGTATCTTGAGCAATACCTACAAGTGTTTCGTAGCTGTACGGACTCGGTGGAGCAGTACGATTGGCTAATGTTTTGTAAGTCAATAAAGCAACTAGCGGTAGCAACAAACCAATAGACAATCTCCGTTTTGTCCGTTGTTGGGAATGTCGTCGCCACAGAAGGAGTAAATTCCTTTTTTTCATAACTCAAACAATGTGAAATACCTACATCTACTTATTCCGATGATCGTCAATTAGAAAAGTAAACATAGTATTGAACTCATTTCTGTAATAAAAGCGTTTCTATTCGCCTGTTGTATAGGCAAAACCTGACAAATGAGATGCATGACCATTCAAACGTTCATTTGCATTCAAATCTGATACAAAGGTTCGATTTTAAATCACCTTTCTTTGTCAAACAGAAAAATGAAAATTGCCTACCTCACGATAGGGCAAAACTAGATCAGGTAAAACCGTTCTTGGTTAAATCAGTATATGGCAGATCATCGTAGCTGACCAATTATCCTTTTCTTTTTGCACTGGGTCGATAGTGGTCAAATGACTGCTGAAATTTATGTAATCGTTCTATAATTGGAAATGAAGATAGAATAGACGTTAATCCTGCAATGACAGTCTAATTCCGATTGCTACAATGAACTGTCTATCATTTACTGTCTAATGTCTCAATAAATTAACTCAGCTGTTTTAAAGCCAATTTGATGAGCTGTTCTACACTTCCGATATTGGGCTGTTCTTTAAATGCTTTGTTGAGTGCTTTCTGGATTTGTATTTTGTTAAATCCAAGCGCCAACAATGCAGATAACGCCTCCTCACGGAATGTATTGCTTGCAGGTAAGCTGGAAAGTATATCTCCTTTGCCGGAGTCTTTGAGTACTTTGTCCTTGAGGTCAAGTATAATACGCTTTGCCGTCTTTGGTCCTATACCTTTTACTTTGCTAAATGCTCTGTCATTTTCTCCGACTATTGCGCCACGTACTTCTTCGGGTTTCATACCGGAGAGTACGACTCGTGCCGTGTTTGGACCTATTCCTGACACAGAAAGTAACAGTTTGAATAGGCTTCGCTCACCTTCATTCGCAAAGCCATAAAGTGTGTTACTGTCTTCTTTGATGTGCTGATAAATTAGAATTTTTACATCTTCTAACTTTTCAACTTCCGCATAAGTATTCAGGCTGATATTGACATGATAGCCAATGCCGTAAGCTTCTACGACGATAAAGGTGGGTGTCTTATAGGTAATCTTTCCTTTAATATATGTAATCATGTATCGTTTACTTTTCGCCCAATTGCTGCGTTTGCTTGAACTGTTGAAGTCCGCATTCTAAAAATTTTTGGTACTTCTCTTTGTCTGGCGTATTTGGGACTGGCGTATTTAGTACTTTGCCATCGGATGACATCAAAACATAGTAGGGCTGAGATTGCTTCCCAAATTGAAGTAGTTGAAAATCCGCCCACTTATTGCCCACTGTACGGCGTGTCGAACCGTCTATAGGCGAAGCATAGGGCTGTTCCAGTGGCTTGCGATCATCAACGTATAAAGAGACTAGAATATAATCATCACGAATCAATTCGTAGACGCCAGTCTCACCCCAGACATTGTCCTCCATTTTTCGGCAATTGACGCAGCCATGTCCAGTGAAATCCAATAGGATAGGTTTACCGCTTTCTTTCGCTTTTACCATGCCTTCTTCTAAATCTTTATAGCATTCCAGATTCAAAGGACAATCATTTGGATAAATATAGCTATGTCCGGCAGGCGGTGCTATGCCACTCACCAAAAGTGGTGTCTGGAAGGTTTTAGCGACATCACTGTATCGAAATCCGGCAGCTAAATAGACAGCTATGCCTAAAAATAATACGCTTAGTACAGATTTAGTAGGCGTTCGTTTTGGTTTAGTATAGTTGACAGGAAATTTTAAGAGTCCTAGAAAATAAGCTGATATTCCCAATGCACAAACTACCCAAATAGTCAAGAATAATTCATAGGGTAATATTTTCCACCCTTCCGTCAGGTCTGCAACTGATAAAAATTTCAACGCCAAAGCCAACTCAACAAATCCCAAAGTCACTTTGACATCGCTCATCCATCCACCAGATTTAGGCAATGAGTTGAGCCATGAAGGAAAAGCGGCAAACAACGCAAATGGTAATGCCAATGCCACAGAGAATCCCAACATACCGACTAGGGGACCAACGGGAATACGTCCAAAGATGGCTGCACCACCACCAGTCGCTGTTTCTACTAATAATGTTCCAATAATAGGACCTGTACAAGAAAAGGAAACTAGAGACAAAGTGAATGCCATGAAGAAAATACCTAGCAATCCGCCCTTGTCAGACATAATCTCGGTCTTATTCGCCCAGCTACTTGGGAGTGTGATTTCAAATAAGCCAAAGAAAGAAAGCGCAAAGACGATGAATAGAACGGCAAAGAAGATATTAAATATGGCATTTGTAGATAATCGGTTTAGTGCATCTGCTCCAAAAACACCTGTCACTAGCATCCCAAGCAAAACATAAATGACAATGATAGAGAGTCCATAAATAGTCGCATTGCGAATACCACTTGCTCTATTGACGCTACTTTTTGTGAAGAAACCAACAGTCAACGGAATCATTGGAAACACACAAGGCGTTAGCAATGCCAATAAGCCACCAATAAATCCAGCTATAAAAATCCAGCCTAAGCTAGACGATTCTTCTACTGAAACAGTACTCACACCGCATGCAGCATCACTATTACTCTTATCAATGTCAATATCCGATAATGGATAATCAGCTAATGCTACGGTATTATTTGCTGAGGTAGCATTTTCGGACAGTGAAAAAGAAAAATCAACATCCGTAGGTGGAAGACATTGCTCATCATCACAACACATAAAGGTCAAGTAGCCACTAATCGCTTTACGTATATCCGATACCTTTACTTTTTGAGTGAAATAGGCAGGTCCTTCTGTAAACTTAACGACGTTAACACCAAATACGGGGTCTAGTCCTTCTTTGATTTTTCCTTTTTCCTCTGCTTGCCCGATCAGCTCATAATGATCACCCGGCGTAAATTCAAAATTGGTAGGCACAGGACCGTCATCAGGTGAAGTGAACTGAGAATAAAGCGTCCATCCTTCTTCAATGTCTGCCCTGAATTTCAGTAGATAAATATCTTCTGTTACTGCTTCTGTCTCCCAAGACCATTGGACAGGGCTTTCACTCATCTGAGCGAAACTAGAAGCATACAGGAAGAATGACGTGAATAAGAAAAAGAAAAAACGCATTGTTATGGTGTCTAATGTCTAATGTTTCAGTTATAACGCAATCGAAAATTCAACATCTTGAGGTGGTAAACATTGCTCGTCATCGCAAGTCATGTAAGTGAGATAGCCGTCAATAGATTTTGAAGTCGAAGTTAGTTTAACACGTTGAGTGAAAGTGACGGTCTTCCCAAATTTGATGAGATTCATCCCAAAGACTTCATCAAATCCTTCTTTCTTATAGCCCTTTTCTGTACCTATTCCTATTAATTCTACCCCTTCAAATTCAAAAGTCGTCGGAATAGGACCTTCATCACCCAAAAACTGAGAGTAGATATACCAACCATCTTGTACAGTAGCTGTAAAAGTCACCTCAGCTATATCGCTACTAATTTTTTTAGCATCGTACTTCCAATCAACAATAGATTGAGCACTCGATAATGAAATGACGAAGAGGAAAGATAAAGAAAGAAAAATAGACTTCATAGGATATGATTTTTGTATACGCAAAAATAGAAGCTATGAAAAAGGTAAGGTGTAAAAAGCTAGTTAATAAGAAAAGATTAACAGCAATCTCCAAACGAAAAAAGCCTATCCATTCTATGGACAGGCTGTTGACTCTAAAAGAGTTTCTCCTTTATCAAAAAGGAAGAAAAAAAGGTCGGCAGCGACCTACTCTCCCGCTTGCGCAGTACCATCAGCGCTGAGGGGCTTAACTACTCTGTTCGAAATGGGAAGAGGTGTTCCCCCTCGCTATAGCCACCGCTTTTGCGCGTTTATTCGTTGATGCTGAC
>JBCDHX010000153.1:0-13882 GCA_038749535.1 Bacteroidota bacterium | reverse complement strand
TTTCCGATTTCATGACGGCATTTTTTCCGCTCATATTTCGTTGAAAAGCCTCGCCGATAGGCATCGTCTATATTTTTCGCCTCATCTGAACGAAAAACCTGCTCGGTCAGAAAGGGAATTTATTTACCCTCAACTACTTAAAAAGCAGTTTGAAGAGGCTGAAAAATATTATCTGGAAGCTTTTGTTATTCATCCTGATGATTATTCGATTAATACAATGTTAGGAGAGCTCTATAGAGACCTTGAAGACTACATAAAGTCGGAGATGTATTTGAGAAGTGCGATAAAAATTGATCCTATGCAGCACAATGCGTATCAAATGCTCGCTTACATAAAAAATTGTCAAGGAGATCTTAAGGAAGGATATATGTAATACTACAATATACTTCGGAGATGCAATCCTGGTAAGAGTTTACAAGCGGAAGTTTACCTCGACATGGGTCGTGTGATGTACAATAATGGTAGTTACGAACTAGCAATAGACTTCGCTAATGAAGCGCTGAAATTATATCCGACTTATATCCAACCTAAGGAGGTGATTCGTTTTGCCCAAGAGGAAATTGATAAGAGAAAGGGTTGAGTAAAACTTAAGCTAAATGAATCAAATGTACCTAAAACGGATTGTTCAGTTCTTATCCATTTCTTTAGCTATTGCTGCTTTGATAGTTGTGAGCGGTTTCACAAACAGGTTTATTCGTGATTATCACAACTTAGCAGACACAGACAAATTAGTAGATGTCCTGTTAGTGCTCTTTCTAATTGTAGTTGTTTTCAGTCCTTTCGGCATATTCAAAAAGCAGAGATGGGGATGGATTTGTATGGTTAGCTTTGCATTTTATCTTCCCATCAGTTATCTGTTGAATATCAATATAATCGAAACAGCTTATCCACCACTAGTCACTATACCATTTAGTCTGCTCTTTGTAGGTGTTGGAATATTTCTTCTGAGCAAATCTGTTATCACTCAATATGCAATCAAAAGTTATCAAATCACGATAGCCTGTTTACTACCATTCCTGCTCTATTTTATTACCACTATCGACCCAATCTATGATGCTTCAAAAGTCAATTCACTTTACTTAACCATTACTGAAGATGATGTCTATTATCTGAATAATTCTCTTTTCACAGGTGAAGTGTATAGTAATAATTCGAATGGTAACCTTGAATTGATCGGACGGACATTAAAGGGACTTCCACATGGCGAATGAAAAATATTTCATGACAATGGTCAGATAAAGAATCACTATCATTACAAGAATGGTCAGCTTGAAGGGCTACAGCTCACCTATTTTTCAACAGGGGAGAAGCGAAAAGAAATAACATTCAAAAATGGGCAGGCAAATGGTCGGCATCAATCTTGGTACGCACCAAACAAAATACATGAAAAGGGTAGATGGGTATTAGACAAAAAAGAAGGAGAGTGGATTGTTCATCAGCCCAATGTTGACTTCATGACAGTTGAAACCTACTCAAATGATTCGCTAATAAATACAGAATATATAGATCAAAATGACTGAAGCAACAGCTAAAAACTACCGCTTCAAAATCCCACCCAAAAACCTATCTTTGCGCCCATGATAGAAAAGATACTAATCCTAGATTTTGGATCACAATATACACAACTCATCGCGCGCCGCATCCGCGAACTGCACGTCTACTCTGAGATTGTTCCTTACAACCATGACATTCAGTTGGATGACAGCATCAAGGGTATTATTTTGTCTGGCAGCCCCTTTTCGGTGACGGATGAGCGTGCCCTGCGCATGGATTTAGACAGCATTTTGTCGGAGCGTCCGGTGCTGGGTGTTTGTTATGGTGCACAATACATGGCACAGCATTTTGGCGGTCGAGTAGAAGCGTCTGAGCATAGAGAATATGGTCGCGCCAACCTAGCGACCATCCAAAACGATCCGCTGTTTCAGGATGTCAAAGAAGGTTCACAGGTCTGGATGTCACATGGCGATACGATCACGCAGTTGCCGGAGCAGTTCGAGTTGTTGGCGAGTACTGGTAGCATTCCGGTGGCGGCTTATAAATTGAAAGATCGTGACGTCTATGGGATTCAGTTTCATCCTGAAGTCACCCACAGTTTGCAAGGCAAGCAGTTGCTAGAAAACTTCGTACTCCGCATCGCCAACTGTACACAAGACTGGTCTCCGGCTTCTTTTGTGGAGCAAAGTGTACAAGAATTACGCGAAAAAATAGGTGACCAGCACGTCTTGATGGGTTTGTCTGGCGGCGTGGATAGTACAGTGGCGGCTAGTTTATTGCATGAAGCGATTGGCGATCAATTGATTTGCTTTTTCATCAATAATGGACTGCTGCGCAAACAAGAATACTACGAAGTACTCGAAGCTTACCAAGAAATGAACCTCAACGTCGTCGGCGTCGATGCAAGCACCGAGTTTTTGAGTGAACTGCAAGGCGAAAGCGACCCGGAGAAGAAACGCAAAATCATTGGCAGAGTCTTCATTGAAGTATTTGAGCGGGAAGCCAAAAAGCTGGACAAGGTAGAGTGGCTAGGACAAGGTACGATTTATCCAGATGTCATCGAATCTGTCTCTGTACACGGTCCTTCCGTCACCATCAAATCGCATCATAACGTAGGTGGTCTGCCAGAAAAATTGGCACTCAAAATCGTTGAGCCACTCCGAATGCTTTTCAAAGACGAAGTGCGTAGGGTAGGAGCAGAGCTGGACATTCCGAAAACAATATTGGGGCGTCATCCATTTCCTGGACCTGGTTTGGCGATTCGGATTTTAGGAGATATTACAGCGGAGAAAGTGTCGCTTTTGCAAGAAGCAGACGCGATTTTTATAAATAATCTGAAAAAATTTGATCTTTACGATAAGGTTTGGCAAGCCGGAGCAGTTCTACTACCGATCAAATCAGTAGGCGTCATGGGTGACGAGCGCACTTATGAGCAAGCTGTGGCGTTAAGATGCGTGAACTCAAGCGATGGCATGACTGCCGAGTGGAGCCACTTGCCTTACGATTTTTTGGGAACGGTGTCGAGTGAAATCATTAATTCCGTAAAAGGTATAAACCGAGTCGTTTATGATATCAGTACAAAACCACCTGCCACGATTGAGTGGGAATAACCTATTACTTGGCTTACTAGGCTTGATGCTTTGTGCCTCCTGTGACCTATTCAAACCGATCACCGATGACACCAATCGAGATCGTGATCGCACGAGTCGTGACAGTCGTGTGGACGATGAACTCGACCCCATAGGCGGTGGGCGCATCTACAATCCTGAGACCGGCGAATATGAGCAAGCGGATGACGTACTCGTTGTCCAAATGGATACCATTCGCTGGCGTGAGATTTCTACACGCGACTATCCGCCCATCACTAGCGATGGCGTTGCCAAAGGTGGCAGCGATGATCGTCCTGGACAAGTATTGAGTGAAGGTGAGTTTGGCACGCAACTACTAAGTAGCTATAATGTATCGCTGATGTTGCCGTTTTTGACAGAGCGTTTCGACGGCAGCGATGGCAATTTAGACCCCAATTCTCGTTGGGCAGTACAATTTTACAGTGGCGCAAAGTTGGCGTTGGATCGATTGGATAATGAAAATATGCGCTTGAAAGTTTCTGTTTACGATACCAAAGCAGACGAACGCGCATTGACCGAAACCATACAGCGCGATACTGGATTCATCCAAAGTTCGCATCTACTGATGGGCACAGTCAAAGCAGAATGTGTAGCGCGTATGGCAGCTTTCGCCAAAGCCGAGCACATTCCTTTCGTATCGCCATTTAGTGCAAGTACGCGCGTTACCAACGACAATCCATTTTACATTCAGATCAACCCATCGATCGCGACTCACTTGCGTGCCATTTTGCAACACGCTCGCGACAATTACAACGGCGATCAGATCGTCCTAGTAAAACGCCCAAATGACCCTAGCGAAAACACCGTTGCTTATATGCAAAAGCTCAATCAAGAGCTATCTGGTAGTGCTTATGCACCTCGTTTGGAAGAGCTGACCATTGACGATGATACGCCAACGATGACGCGTACCGATCTCAATGGAGTAATGCGCAGTGGTCGCACGACCGTCTTCATCCTCCCGATGCTCAAAGAGCGCGATGCCAAAGAAAAAGATTTCATTTATGCATTTTTGCGCAAAGCCTACATTGCCAGTGAAAATGCGCCTGTCGTTGTTTATGGTATGCGCCATTGGCAGTACTATGATGATGCGGACTACAATTATTTTGAAAATCTAAAAGTCCATATCAGTAGCGAGTTTTATACCGACAAATACGACGATGATGTTCGAGATTTTCGGCAAGCTTATTTCGATGCTTATAAGACCATTCCGAGTCCCGAAGCCTTCCGAGGATATGATAATATGCTTTATTTTGGGCGTATGCTACAGCGACATGGCACGAAGTTCTATGAGTTTTTCAACCGTGCGCAAGATCGTGCTTTATATACCAACTACAATATAGAGCCCATCGTTGAAATCGAAGAAAACAACTACGGCAGAGAAGTGTACGGCAAACCCATCCGCTTTGAAAACAAGTTTGTCCACATCTTGAAGTTTGAAGACTTTTATTTTCAGCCAGCTGATTGAGCATGAATTATGGGTTATGGATCATAGGTCATACTTTATGACCCATAACCCATGACCCATGACCCATAATCCATAAATATGACCGCTATCCTTCTAGTCCACTGTCCAGATCAGCCTGGTATTGTCTCTGCTGTTAGTGATTTTTTGTACCGCAACAACGGTAACGTCATCAGTCTCGGACAGCACGTAGATCGAGAGATTGACCATTTTTTCATGCGTGTCGAATGGGAATTGGGTGGATTTTCTATACCGAAGGAAAAAATCGAAGACTACTTCAAAACCTTGATCGGTGAGCGATTTCAGATGCAATGGAATCTATATTTCACAGAGCAAGTGCCGCGTATGGCAGTTTTTGTGTCCAAGGTATCGCACTGTCTGTATGATATATTGCAGCGATGGGCATCCGGTGAGTGGCGTGTGGAATTGCCTTTGATTATCAGCAATCATGAAAGCCTACGCCCCATCGTCGAACGCTTTGATATTCCTTTTCATCACTTTCAAGTCAACAAAGAAAATAAAGCAGCCCAAGAATCAGAAATGCTGAAATTGCTACAAGCAGCGCAAATTGACTTTGTCATTCTAGCGCGCTATATGCAAATCATCACGCCCAATATGATCGCTGCTTACGAAGGCAATATCATCAACATTCATCATTCTTTTCTACCTGCTTTCATCGGGGCACGACCTTATCATCAAGCTTATCAGAGAGGTGTCAAACTCATAGGAGCGACTTCTCATATCGTGACCGCAGACTTAGATGCCGGACCCATCATCGAGCAGGATGTCGCTAAAATTACGCATCGGGAAGGCATTAAAGACTTGATAAGGAAAGGAAAAGATGTAGAAAAACGAGTACTTTCACGCGCTATTTGGCTCAAAATCAACCATCGAGTATTGCCGTATAAAAATCGGACGATCATTTTTGATTAGTGATATTAGATTGATAGGATGGAAACGCAGATCGAACAGATCAGACAGATTTTCGCGGATTTTTATAGCTAACTAAATGGTCTACTGATAACATTTAAAAATCGATTTTAGCTCTCGAAGCTCTCGAAGTTCTCGAAGCTCTCGAAGCTCTCGAAGCTCTCGAAGCTCTCGAAGCTCTCAAATCTCTCATATATGTACATTATTCCAGCCATCGACCTTATAGACGGCAAATGTGTCCGACTCACACAGGGCGATTATCAGCAGAAAAAAGTATACAATGAACGTCCGCTTGAAGTAGCAATGCAGTTTCAAGATGCAGGGATTGAGCGATTGCACTTGGTAGACTTGGATGGTGCAAAAGCTAAGCATATCGTCAATTATAAGACGCTGGAAGCATTGGCAACTAAAACGAACTTGCAAATCGACTTTGGAGGTGGTTTGAAGTCGGATGAAGATGTGCGCATTGCATTTGAAAGTGGGGCGCAGCAGATCACCGGAGGGACAATAGCTGTCAAAAATCCTGACGTATTCGAGCATTGGCTAGAAAAATATGGCAGTGAGCGCATTATACTAGGCTCTGATGTCAAAGATCGAAAGATCGCGATCAGTGGCTGGCAGGAAGAAAGCGAATTGGAACTGATGCCCTTTTTGGAAAACTATATCGAGAAAGGAGTTCGCTACACCATTTGTACGGATGTGGCGAAGGATGGGATGCTAGAAGGTAGTGCCAATGAGTTGTATAAAGAAATTCGATCTGCTTTTCCAGATTTAAAATTGATAGCGAGTGGCGGTGTCAGTGAAATGGAAGATTTGTATCAACTGCGGGAGATTGGTTGCTTTGGAGCGATAGTGGGCAAAGCGATTTATGAAGGGCGGATTTCATTAGATCAAATAGCAAAGTTCTAAAACAAGAGAAGCTCAAAAATAGACAGTTGCTATTTTTGAGCTTCTCAGTGCAGTGGATAGTCCACATTGTCATTCACTTAAACCGATTAGTTTGCCATCGTGAATAGGGTTTCAGTTGCTTCGCTGTTGGTACCGACAAACGATGCCAAACAGCAGGCTAAGAAAATGATGAACGCGATGACCACGTCCAAGCGTTGTAAATTTGTCTTCATTACCAATAACGTTTTGCTAGTGTTGTCTTATTTGAAAGCAAAGAAAAGAAAGATATGGCAAAAAAGATAATTTGTGCTGTTAAAATTAGCGTTTATTATAATATGTGAAGGTTTTAGATTAAAAATACGCTATCATAACCAGACACCCACAGTAAGCCCACCCCAAGGAATATAGCCCGGAAAGAAGTCATCGGAATTGGGAAGGTTGAGGAGATAGGCGGTGGCTCTAAAATAGACGCGCTCGCCTGAAAACTGATAGCCTACGCCAGCATTCCATCTCAGAAAAGCTTCATTGGAAGATTCTGTTTCGGAGGGGTATTTGTTTCTGCTGGTGACTAGAAAGTTGGTGATTCCTGTGGTGAGAAATATTTTGTGCTTCCCATCTCTAATCATGTAATTACCATAAATCAGTTGGGAAGAACTCATCTCGAAGTAGCGTCCTGCCTCGTCCATGCCATTGTTGTTACGCAGAATATCGCCTGTAGAAATATTTGCTAGTCCCAATCCTGCGCCTACATACATACGAGGTAATAAAGCATATTCGTAATTTAACGTACCGAAAATGAAGCCGCGTCCTGCTACTTCGAGGTGGAGGGAGTGGCGGCTTCTGATTTGATCAGGATGAACATCGAATGGACGTGTTGATAAATCTGTTTGAGTGAAGGCAAAATGACCAAGAAAAATCAAGAAGACAACTAAAAAACAGATATATTTTGCGTGCTGCATGATTGACTTTTATAAATGATAACGATAGTAAGAAATAATTTTTTCATTACTAGAATAATGAACAGATGAACAATGAATATCCAATGTCGAAGTGAGAACACGTTCTGCTTGGAAGAATTCATTATTCCCACCCGCATTTCATCACCAAAAATAGCCCATTCACCAAAAATAGCTTCTCTTAAGACGATTTTCAGCTCACATTTGTATCGACAAATAACTGATTTGCAATCACTCAAAATGATACAACTATGAAAATCATCCTTTCACTTATTACAACTTTACTTTTTGTCTTCCCATTGTTGGCGCAAACAGGTGTCATCAAAGGCACGATCCTCGATCAGCAATCTGAAATGCCCATCATCGGCGCGACGGTTCAGTTAATGAATGGCGAAACCAATGCAGGCACGACGACAGATATAGACGGCTATTTTAGATTGACAGAAGTGCCACTCGGTCGTAATGTGCTGCAAGTCACTTATGTCGGTTATGCGCCTCAGACGTTGCCGAATATCGAAGTGACGAGCGGCAAAGAAGTGGTTTTGACAATTAATATTGAAGAAAGTATTAGCGAATTGAATGAGGTGGTCGTCACTGCCAATAAAGACCAGCCGCAGAATGAAATGGCGACGATTTCAGCACGACAGTTTAGCTTAGAAGAAGTCAATCGCTACTCAGGCGGTCGTGGCGATGTGGCGCGATTGGCAGCCAACTTTGCAGGCGTTTCTTCTCCCGATGACAGCCGAAACGATATTGTGGTCAGGGGCAATTCTCCGCTAGGTGTTTTGTGGAGAATCGAGGGTATTCCTGTCCCGAATCCCAATCACTTTGCCACTTTCGGAACAACAGGCGCACCAGTCAGTGCACTGAATGCCAATGTGATGCGCAACTCTGATTTTATGACTTCGGCTTTTCCAGCGGAATACGGCAATGCGTTGGCTGGCGTGTTTGATATTGGATTCAGAAAAGGGAATAAAGACAAAAATGAGTTCATGTTTCAGATGGGTGCGTTTACCGGTTTGGAAGGCATGGCGGAAGGTCCATTGGGTAAAAAAGGTGGCTCGTATGTGGTGGCAGGTCGTTACTCTTTGGTCGGTTTGTTTGGTGGTTTGAGTTCGGTCGGTACGGCTGCTGTACCTGACTATCGAGATGTGGCGTTCAATGTTGATTTGGGTGACAGTAAGTTGGGACGTTTCTCTATTTTCGGTATCGGCGGGAGTTCAGATATCAACTTTTTGGCGGACGAAATCAGCGAAGATGACCTCTTTTCCGCTGATGATTCGGATGCTTACGTAACGAGTCAGTTTGGCGTCGTCGGATTGAAACACAACTTGATTATTGGTGACAAAACTTATGTGCGGACGGTTTTAGGAGCTTCGACTTCCGGCAATACTTATTTTGAAGATCGCTATCTGGATCGACTTGCAAGCGATGAAAAACTGCGTATCGTGGAGTTTGATAATAATGAGAGACGATACACACTTTCTTCTTTCATCAATAGTAAATTGAGTGCGCGACAAACGTTGAGAGCAGGCGTTTTGGTGGAATATTTCAATAATGACAACTTTGCGAGAAGTCGAGAAAATTCCGAAGATTTTGATGGCGATGGCGAGCGCGATTGGTTTAGTATTTATGACTTCGATGGTGGTTTCACTTTAGCACAACCTTACGCACAAACTCAATATCGCATCAACGAAAAACTGACTGCCAATGCTGGCTTACACGCTCAATATGCTTCCCTAAACGAGCAATTTGTCCTAGAACCTCGCGCCAGTTTGAGCTATGATTTTCTCCCGAATCAAAAACTGACTTTAGCCTATGGATTGCATCATCAGCAAGCACCGCTGCCGATTTTATTTTTAGAAGAACAAGTCGGTGACCGTTTGATGCGTACCAATGAAGATCTTGAATTCACACGCTCTCAGCACTACGTTTTGGGCTATGATGTGAAATTGGGCAGCGACTGGCGACTGAAATCAGAAGTCTATTATCAAGACATCGACAATGCGCCAATTGATCCATTTCCTTCCAGCTTTTCGATCTTGACAGAAGGTGCAGATTTTGGTTTTTCAGATACCAAGACAGGTTTGATAAATGGCGGAACTGGCTTCAATAGAGGTGTAGAATTGACGATAGAGAAGTTTTATAGCAATGGTTACTATGCTTTGTTGACAGGCTCACTTTTTGAAAGTAAATACGAAGGCAGCGATGGCATTGAGCGGAATACACCTTTCAGTAATGGTTATGTCTTGAATGTGCTAGGTGGTAAGGAATGGGATTTTGGCAGTCAAAAACAACACGCTTTTGTCGTCAATGGACGCTTCACGACTTCGGGCGGCAGATGGTACACACCGATTGATCTGGCAGCTTCTCAGGAAGCAGGACGACAAGTACTCAATTTAGAAGAGACTTTTGGAGAACAATATGAAAACTATTTGCGCTTGGATGTCAAATTTGGTGTCAAAATCAATAGCACGAAACGCAAACTATCGCATCAGTTCTTCATGGATTTGCAGAATGTGACGAATAATGAAAATATCTTCGCTTTGCGCTACAGCCGCTTGACGAATGATTTGAATCGAGTGAATCAGATTGGGTTTTTTCCTGATTTCTTATACCGATTGCAGTTTTAGAAGAGACTGTCAGAGCTTCGAGAGTTGGGAGAGTTTCGAGAGCGAGGAGAGGTTGTCAGAGCTTCGAGAGTTGGGAGAGCGTTTTCAGGAAAAGCATAATTTTGAAAGAAATCAATGAGCGCGTCTGAATATCCGCCACTATAAAGGATAGACCACGATAACCTCTCTCGAAGCTCTCAATTCTCTCGAAACTCTATAGAAATCGTGCTAAAGTGTTGTAAATGAGCGACTTGATTTCTCAAGCTTAACAGAATCTGACCCGTTTAACTCAAGCAAATGGACTTGATACTCGAATTGAAAGCTCGAAATGAGATCCTGTTTTATTTTGGCTTCGCCAATTTGGTAGCAGCAGTTCTATTCCTCATCTTGAGCTTTTCAAATCCGCTTGAAGCGGTAGGCACGAATGCTTGGCATAAGCCAATAAAATTTGCGCTGTCCACTTTGATTTTGTCTTGGTCATTGGCTTGGTATGTTGGGTATTTGGATGCAAGTAGTGACTTGAATGTAGCGAATTGGATTATCGTCGTCACGCTTGGTTTTGAGGTTGTTTATATTGCACTACAAGCCAGTCGAGGTGAGCTTTCGCACTACAATGAATCGACACCTTTTCATGCAGCGATGTTTTCTTCGATGGCACTCGCTGCTACGATTGCAACTTTGACGATCGGTTATATTGGCTTGAAATTTTATGCGACTAGCTTTCCCAACTTGCCTGATTCTTACGTTTGGGCGATTCGGTTGGGCATAGTTCTATTCGTCATTTTCTCTTTTGAAGGCTTTGTGATGGGTGCTAACTCTGGACATACCGTAGGTGCGAAAGATGGAGGTGCAGGTATTCCATTTTTGAATTGGAGTGTGACGCATGGCGATTTGAGAATAGCTCATTTCGTCGGGATGCACGCTTTGCAGGTGTTGCCGTTGTTGGCTTTGTTGGTGTTGAGGGATTTGAGGTTGACAATTGTGGCTGCTGTTGTTTATGGGTTGTTGGCTATCTTTGTTTTTGTGCAGGCAACTCGTGGACGACCCTTTTTACAGAGCTTCGAGAGGGAGGAGAGTTGAGAGAGCTTCGAGAAGTGGACAGAATTTTGAGAGTGAAGAGAGTTGAGAGAGCTTCGAGAGCAGGGCGGACGTTTTCAGGAAAAGCGTATTTTTGAAATAAAGAATTGTTATGCAGCAGCGAGATCATACAGAATTTAATAAGAAGGTACAGAAACGGTTTTTGGCTTTTGCTGTAGCTGTTTTTCGATTCTTGGAGAGCATTCCCAATTCAAATAATAAACGGATTATTGCTTATCAGTTGGGTAAGTCTGCTTCGTCATGTGGTGCGAATTTCAGGGCGTTTTGCAGAGGTAGATCAAAAAATGAAAAGTTTGCTAAAATGTGTATTGTAGTAGAGGAAGCGGACGAATCTGAATATTGGTTACAGATTTTGGAAGAATTGCAAATGGGAGCAAATGAAAAAAGGACGGAGCTTTTAAAAGAAATTGACGAACTCGTCCGAATATCCGTTACCATCAAAGGTGGACTACGATAATTTCTTCTCGAAACTCTCTTAGCTCTCTCTTCTCTTGAAGCTCTGATAAACTCTCGAAGCTCTCTTAGCTCTCTCTTCTCTTGAAGCTCTGATAAACTCTCGAAGCTCTCCTTTCTCTCTAAACTCTCGAAGCTCTGTCTATATGTTTATAGCAAATATCAAATACCTCACTTTCGACGACCGCAAGCTAATGCTGATTGGTATTCCTGTACTGTCATTGCTGATACCTGTCATTTTCTTTCAAGTAGGCATTATTGAGCTATTCAAATATGGTATAACGGAGTATATAGAGCACGTGATTTACACGATTGTATTTTGGATATTCTGTCGTTGGCTCACTATACAATTGAGAAAGAAATATGATCGTTTTGACCAGATTAGAAAGCGATTAATGGTGCAAGCACTAATAAAAATTCCGTCTATCTTTTTGATTAGTTTATTGATTAAGCCCCCGATTGAGCTGTATTATCAGTTGACTGAAAGACCAAACGTATGTAATCCTGATCTCGTCCAAGCCCTATCAGCCATCTATTTTCTGACGCTCTTTGTATTTTTGCTATACGAAACGATCTATTACATCGCCCAATACAAACAAGCATTAGAGGAAAAAAATCAACTCCAACTCGCTCACGTACAAGGGCAACTCGATAACCTCCGCAATCAAATCAATCCGCACTTTTTGTTCAATAGTTTGAATACATTGATGAATTTGATCCCAATGGATTCGGATCGGGCAATGAATTATTTAGATAAGCTCTCACGCTTTTATCGCTATGTGGTCAGCAATCGGTCACAGACCTTGACGAGCCTGCAAGAAGAGCTAAACGTGACACGAATTTATGCCGATCTGCTGAAAGAGCGGTTTCAAGATGCGATTCATATTCAGTTGCCCGAAAAAGTGCCTTATGATACACAGATTTTGCCCTTGAGCTTGCAATTGCTGATCGAAAATGCGGTAAAACACAACATCGTTTCTCACAAACGACCACTCCGAATCGAAGTCGCTATCGACGAAGCAGGCGAATACCTTTGGGTACACAACAACATTCAAAAAAAGATACAAGA
The DNA here is from genome assembly GCA_038749535.1 of Bacteroidota bacterium. Taxonomy (GTDB): domain Bacteria; phylum Bacteroidota; class Bacteroidia; order Chitinophagales; family Saprospiraceae; genus JAAUTG01. The sequence goes on along the minus strand of JBCDHX010000153.1, from coordinate 1,292 downwards.
GGTGAGTTCGACAGGCATGGGACTGAGTAATATCAAAGAGCGTTTTGCTTTTTTCACGGAAGCCGAAGTGGAGACGATTGATGATGGACAGCAATTCAGCGTCGGACTTCCATTCGTACATCAAAAAGTAGAAGTATGACCGCAATCATTATTGAAGACGAAATCAATGCATATCAATATCTGTCGAGTTCGCTGCAAAAAGTGCGTTCACAGTTGGAGATTTTGGTGCATTTGGAGAGCGTGGAGGACAGTTTGAATTGGCTAAGCTCAAATCCGCATCCCGATTTGGTGTTTATGGATATTCAATTGTCGGATGGATTGAGTTTTGAGATTTTCAATCATGTGAGTATCGAATCCGCCATTATCTTTACCACAGCTTACGATCAGTACGCCATCGACGCTTTTAAGTTCAACAGCATCGACTATCTTTTGAAACCAATACATATTAAAGACTTGACCGCTGCCATCGACAAATTCGAGCGCGCACAGTTTCAGATCAATACTCAACTCACCGACCAAATCAAACGACTTTTTGCTTCCAAAACTGCTGCCAAAAAGAACCGTTGTCTCGTCAAAAAAGGCAATCATTATGAGTTCGTGGAAGTAGATGACATCGCTTTCGTCCAGTCCGAAGATGGTTTGACTTTCCTGCACACCTTTAATGGACAACGCCACATTTACACCAAGACTGTCGAAGCTTTAATGGAACTCCTCAGCGAAGCTCAATTTTTCCAAATCAATCGCGCTCAAATCGTCAATATTTCCGCTATTCAGAAAATTCATCCCTACTTTAATCAGCGTATGAAAATCGAGCCGTTGCCGAAGTTTGGAGAAGCGGAGTTGTTGGTGAGTCGGTCGCGAGTGCCCGCGTTTAAGGTTTGGATGGATGCTTGAGGAATGTAGAATTGACAATTACTGTCGCCTTGTGAATTTTCGAGTAGTGGTTTTGGATTTTAGTTTTTGAGGAGATTGGCTAGTGTTTACGGGGTGACTTATTGAGTAACATTTTAGTTAATTCCTATTTCCACTTCATTTATAGAAGGAACGCTATAAGGCAGCAGCTTTTCGTGAGAGAAATAAATGCCGTCAAGCATGAGATTGAAAATAGCTTCGTAATAACTTACCTTTATTCCGCGCTCGGGTTTCAATGAAAATTCCACTCTAGGTGACAAAACTTTCCTGCAAGCGAAAAGCATGATCGACCTTGTCGAGTAAGGCTTGAATTGGTCTGAAAAGCTGCCTCAAGTAGTTTTCATCTTGATGAAATCGTCGAATCGCTTTTTCCAAACAAT
>JBCDHX010000152.1:0-13973 GCA_038749535.1 Bacteroidota bacterium | reverse complement strand
TGATGCGTAAGGAAAAGGTGTGGAGCAAGCGTATTCATTCTTTCAAAAAAGTCATCTTGGAGTTCAAAAGAGAGTTCCCTGATCGGTTTGACCAACATTTATAATATTTATTCACTTGACACACTTTTTTGAACATTCCCTTGACGAACTGAAGAATTGATAAATAACACGTCTACTTATCAATTCGTCAGTTCTTCAAAAGTTACTGCTTCACAATCCAAGTTGTCTCAATTGTGCCATCTGCTTTGTTTAGTTCAAGCAGATATTTTCCGTTGATTAAGTCTTGAATATCAAGTGTTTGCACTTCGTCGTTGATCTGAAACTGGCGCACTAATTTTCCAGACATATCGTAAAGCGTCGCTACACCTACTGCCTGAGTCACTATAATCTCACTACTCGCCAATGTCGGATAGACAGTAGCATTTTTTCCATCTATCGTCACAGAAACAATAGACGAATACTCATACGCACCATCAAAATCAACTTGCTTTAAGCGGTAATAGTTAACTGATTTCAGCGGAGATGCATCGACAAATGAATAGTCTATTTTCTGCACACTATTTCCTGCACCCAATACTTTATCCAGGGCTGTCCACTCTTTACCGTTGCTGCTGCGTTGTAGCTCAAAGTGGCTGTTGTTGATTTCGGAAGCAGTTACCCACTGCAGCTGGACTTCATTTAGTTGTGCTTTGGCAGAGAAACTAAGGAGATCGACTGGGAGAACTTGGTCTGAGGTGAACTGATTGCCGGGTATATCACAGAAATTTACATCAGAGCTATTGCCTAGATTGCTTCCACCTTGACCTGCAATTTCAGGAAGGGTATTCGCAGAGATAAAGTTTCCAGCTCCATTAGATTGCAGGGCGAAAAACTGAAAAGAACTACTGGAAGAAGCCCCTATAGAAGAAAGTGGAATTTTAATTTCAAATCCCTCATCACCTGAGCGTGAGTTCAAGTCTGTAGAATTAATATAAGCGGCCTCAGTTCCCGCAAATGTTCCAGACATCTGAGTGCTAGACGTACCATTACCTGCGATTCCGCCACCGAACAAAGGAGTATCTGTGTTGCCACCACCTGTGTAGTCAATTATGCTGACAAATCCTTCGTAAGGCACACCCCCTCCATTATATCGCACACCATAATCCGTAGAAAAGTCTAAAGTTGTTGTAAGTCCGTTGAATGGAGATAATGCATCACTACCCGAAGGAAGTTGCGTACATGCAGCTACACCATCCGTTATATCAGAAACATCGATGAAGATGGCAATCGCATTAAAATTATCTTCGATGTCTCCTAATACCATGAGATATAGATTGCTATTGTCGGTGTATGCCTTTAATTCAAGAATCCCATAAGGACCAAAACCTGTGTTGCCATTTCCTTGTGTCCAAGTAGCCAAAGTAATATAATCTGTATCTCCGGCGTCAGAGCCGTTAATAGTAGGCTGAGCCATCAAGCTCGCGCATAGAAGTACTGAACAGAAAAGTAAAAAACTCTTTTTCATAAAAACATCTATTGGTAAGTAAAAAAATTAAGTTTGAAAGAGATGATTGACTGTTTAGGGATGCGAAATAAATGAGGTCAGAAAGCTTGACACAGTTATTTTTTTCGAGTTCAAGGCGAAAAACGTAGAAGATGCAGGGCATCAACGAGGCTTTTCAACGGAGAAATCGGGAAAAAAAATAAGCCAAGAATCTTAGATTATTTGTTTTGCATCCCTTAGAAGAGAGTTGGTATCAACAATCGAGCAGTGAGCCAGAGCGGGAAACAGCCATTACATCATATCGCACAAATATATATGTATTTTTTGTTCTATGATAGATTTTTATATGCGAGTGGAGTGAAATTAAGGTTGCTAGAAACAATATTTCGCTTAAAATTTAGATTTTTGTACTAGAATGGATTTACTTCATTCGATCAAAACAGCAGCAACATGAACGCGGAAAACTTTTCTCAATATATAGAGGATTCTTCTCTATTGTACCAAATGAACTATCATGAACTGAAGCAATTGTTGCTCCAATATCCTTTCAATGCCAATTTGCGGTATTTGTTGTTGCAAAAAAGCCATCAAGAAAACCATGAAGACTTTGAGCGCAATTTGAGGTCGGCAGCGATAGGTAGCCCAGATCGTGCGCAGTTGTATCGCTACATCCATACCAAAGGTGAAGCTATAGCTCCAGAAGAGCGGCTGGAGCTTAAGAGTTTGCAAGAACTAGATTTGGATCAGTCGACGGTTATCTTCGAGCCGAATGCGCAAGAGAATATCACTTTTAGCCCGCCTGCTTTTTCGATTGAGGTGGCATCGGCAGAAGAAGAAACACCCATTCATGATGAACCCATTCACGAAGAGCAAGGCATACTGCCACAGCGAGAAGACGAAATCAGAACGCCTTTGGATAAATCTGATCTAGGCTTTGTCATAGAAGAAGAGAAAGAACAGACGCAGGATGAAGTAGAAGAAACACCTGTTAGTGACACGCCACCATCAGCAGAAAGGATCAGAACACCACTAGATAAAGCGGATTTGAATATCAATCAAAATGATACGACTACCGACAATACAGAACTTTACTTAGATAGTCAAAAAGTAGAACCTACTACTCAAGAGCAACCCACACCGCGCCACCAGCTACACGGCTGGCGCAAACGCTATCAATCCCCCAAGCTATTCGACCGCAATCGCTACGACCCCAATGCGTTACGTATCGTCCATCAGAGTGTAGAAGAATCAGAAGAGATCGTCACAGAAACTTTAGCGGAGCTACTCGTCAGTCAAGGGCGATTTCAGCGTGCTATAGAAGTATATGAACGCTTATCGTTGCTATTTCCAGAAAAAAGCCGTTTCTTTGCAGCCCAAATCGAAGAGCTGCGTGCCAAACTATAGATTTCGCGCTCTGACAGAGACTTTTTTCCAAAAAAAATTGATAAACTCATGTTAGCAGGATTGACCGTATTGATCGCTTTGGTGTGCGTGTTGTTGATAGCTGTTGTATTGATACAGAATCCAAAAGGAGGTGGTATTGATTCCACTTTCGGCGGTAGTGCCAACCAAATGTTTGGTGCTGCACGACAAGCAGACTTCATCGAAAAATTGACTTGGGGATTGGGCATTGCGCTCTTTATATTATGCGTATTGACAGCCGTCTACGTCGCGTCCAATAGTGGTGCAGTAGTGCCGGGTGTAGATAATTTGCCGCCTCTACAAACGCCGACGAATAACTAATTCGTGATACAATAAAGATTTGTTGAGAAAAGGGAATACGCTGATGTGTGTTCCCTTTTTATGTTTTAATTCATCTTCATTGCCCTTGTCATTTCTCTCTTCCCCGGAGGACCTTTCAAAGCCTCTATCTGAAATCCGGCAGCTTTTAGCGTCCGCTTCACAGAGCCTTTGGCGCAGTAAGTCACCAATATGCCATTGGGTTTTAGTGCCGCATACATTTTTTGCATGATGTCTAGTTCCCAAAGTTCGGGTTGTGCATTGGGGGCGAAAGCATCAAAATAGATGATGTCGTAGGCTGCGACGGCATCGACTTGATCGAAAGTCTGTTGATGTTTCAAAAAAGTAAAATCGTCGTCTAGTAGGTGCGGGACTTCCCAATCGACAGTATGCATCTGCAAGAAAATGTCTTCTTCGACGGGTAAGTTGAGTTGTTCGTTGTAGTTGAGCTGTTGCGCGGCAGCGACTGTGATAGGAAATGCCTCGTAAGCCGTATAATCAATGGTCAGATTGCGTTTCTGTGCTTCCAAATAAGTCATCAACGCATTCAGTCCTGTTCCGAAACCAATATCCAAAATGGCAATCTCTTTTTGCACAACTGCTTTAAATCGTAATGCTGCATCTATAAAAACATGACGCGTTTCTTGAATTGCACCATATTTGGAATGATAGCTCACACCATGTTGCTCCGAAAAAATGGAATGAGAACCGTCTTGTGTCTCAAAAATATTAGGTAGGGACATAAAAAAAGACTTGATAGAGGTTGCTAATCAAGCTAACACCATCAAGTCTAATTTGATTGATTGAATAGGTCAAAAAATAGGAATTGCAAAAAATGCAATAGGTATTTTTTATCGAATCGTCGCTACAATGTGGTTGACAGTGGTCTTTACAACGCTAGTCACCGTATCCAAAGAAAAATTATTGGGGCAACCATAACCTCTGTTGCAAGAACTAACAGAAGCAGCAAATGCCAAACTAAGCGCGATCACTAGGGACTTTCTAAGATTCTTTTTCATTTTAGCTTTATTTTATGTAGATATGAGTTCAGAAGGAAGTGCTTTTCATCAAGCGATTGATTGCACATTACACAAAGATAAACGATTCAGTAGCAAAAAGTTACATCCTCACGAGTAACGATGTGTTTTCTTGAAATATTTTTACTAGCTTAGAAATTGGTTCATTATTTGACTGATCGCAGATAAACGTGAAATAAATAAATTGCTCCGATAACCTGTTTCGATGTATCGGAAGCTATCGGAGTTAGGAAATAGTTGAAATGGAGACATAGTGTAAATAGTAGCCGTTTCGACTATTTCCTAACACATAGAATGTCAATTTTTCATTGAACTCAGACTAATATGTAGATTTAGTCCTATATTTCGATCTAAATTTACAGAACGAGAGTTATATACGATATATCTTGTTCGCACCTATTAACGAATCCACCTTGCCAATGAGAGCATTTCTGGTTTTTCTGCTGTTTGTCGCCTATGCTTTATTCGCGCGTTGGTATTACGTCTGTCAGATCCAAAATTTGTGTGGCAACGACCGACCGACTTCCCTAGAACTAGTCGACGACGATGGCAATGTCATCCTTCAAGGTTATGAAGAGTTTGCCTTTGACACGACCATGGTCGCCCCGGATTTGAGTGACAACAATCGCGCTTTTTTGGATGAAGTTGCCACTTATCTAAAAGCCAATCCCAATCTCAACTTAAATATCACCGGATTCTACCGCCCCAGTGAAGAAGGGCGTGCCTCGGGATTATTTGAAAATTTAGGTGTGGCAAGAGCAGATCGTATACGTGCCGCTTTGGTGAGGCGTGGGATAGAAGAAGACCGTATCAGTCTGGACTATGCCAAAGCAGATTCAGAAGATTTGACGCAGCCACTTCGCTTTCAAGTGTATCAGCCACAAACGCCCTCCGAGTTTGATCGCACAGCTTTCACTTTCACGAATATGACCTTCTCAGATGCCAACTTCGAATACAATTCTGCTGCTTTCAATCCCGGCGACCAGCTCAAAGCCTATGCTGATTCCGTCAAAACGTTCTTGGAGATAAATCCATCGAGTAACTTGACAATTATTGGGCATACAGACTCCATCGGAAGTGATGCCTACAATGATACTTTAGGAATGCGACGCGCTGAAAATGCGTTGCTTTACTTCCGTGATTTGGGTATAGACAACGACATAGAAACAGAAACCATGGGTAAGCGTCGTCCCGTTGCTCCGAACTCGACCGAAAAAGGAAACGATAATCCCGAAGGGCGACAAAAAAATCGCCGCGTCAACTTCGTAATTGAGGAATAGTATTCCTCTTGACTTTGAATCAACCAATCATTGAAAAATAATTCGGTAGTGATATACAGATATTGAAAAGCGTCTAATATCTATTGTCTACCGTCTAAAATCTCATAAAAATGTCTGATTTTAATTTTGACAATTTTTTTGCTGCTTTTGACTCAACACCGAGTTTGGCAGCTTTGATATTTTTGATCATCGCCTATTTGTTGGGTATTTTCACCGGACTACTACTTCGTGGTGGTCGCGTTAGAAAATTGAGAAAAGAACTAGAAGAAAAAGAAAGAGCCTATCAAGAGGCGGTCATCACCAAAGAAGAAGTGGAGAAAGAATTGGCGGTGCGTGAAGCCAGTCTACAACAGCTCAAACTAGAGCGCGAACAGGTCGATACACGCATCCGAATATTGGAAGCGGAGAAAGAGCAATTGACGACCGATCTAAACATCACATTGAGTCAATATCGTCAACTACAACAAGATGTCAATACTTATGAAAGTACGATAGCTGACCTCCGACTAAGACTCGACAATCAAGACGGCAATAACGTGCCTACCGACGACAATGACATAGTCGCTATTCCTGTCGCGGCTTCTGATGAGTCCGGCAACACCAATTTCTACAGCAATAATGCAGAGGTGCAAGATATGTACACACAGACGCGTGCGCGACTAGAAGCATTGGAAAATAAGATCAATCGGCTGGAACAAGAAAATAGTGTATTACAAGATGATGTCCAAAAACTCAGCCAAAGCAGCAGCAATACGCCGACAGAGATGTTCAACCCAATGGCATTCTCACAGCCACGCAATGCAGAAGTCGTCGGCGGGCGCATCCAAATAGAAGAAAATGTAGAAAAAGATGACCTGACGCTCATCAATGGCATTGGTCCTTTTTTGGAGAAAAAATTGAACGAGTCACGTGTCTACACTTATCAGCAACTCAGCACTTGGAGTCGGCAAGACATAGAAGAAATCACACCAAAGATTGGTTTCTTTCCCGGTAAAATAGAGGAGGACAATTGGGTAGGACAAGCAGCGCGCTTGCAGCAGATGAAACTCGACAATCCGGCGGCTTTCACCAAAGAAGAATCGCATCCCAATGATCCAAAAGATCTCAAAATCATCGCTGGCATCGGACCAAAAACAGAATCCTTGCTCAAGGATAGTGGCATCAACAACTGGGTAGAGCTGGCAAGTACACATGTAGAGCGACTACGGGCTATCCTACGCGACGCAGGCGCACCTTTCGATACACTGAATCCTTCTACTTGGCCGGAACAAGCGCGTCTCGCTTCCAATGGCGAATGGGATCGTTTTGAAGACTATCAGGGGTATTTGGGCGTGGACTAATAGATAGAGCGCTAGGGTTTTGGCTAAACTTTAAACTATCCGAAGCTCTAGTTTCATTATCTTTGTTGCTTTCCAAAGACGATTACAAATGAAAGCAACTGCAATAGCATTTTTCTTGCTCTGCGCCACTTTGGCGACTGCGCAAATCAGCATTGGCGGTGGTGATATGCCAAAGGTCAATGATACGCTTCGTATCAGTGAAACATTCTTAGATTCTAGTAGCCGCGCCATGTACCAAATGACAGGTGAAAATGTAAGCTGGGATTTTGGGAACTTCATGCCCGTTCGACAAACTGTCCGCGAGTACGAACGCGCCATCAACACACCTTACGGCGTTTTCTTTTTGGGCTTCAATCGCTATGGCGTCAAACAATTCGATAGCTTAGGAGTGGCTGACTTCCAGTTTCGAGATATTTATCAATATTTCAAAGGGGATAATCGTGAATTTCGGGTTGAAGGGTTAGGTTTTAATTTCAATGGTGTCCGCCTGCCCGCCTATTTCAGCGATGAAGACGAACTGTATCAATTTCCACTAGAATTTGGTGATCGCGACAGTACTACTTTCTCTTTTAGTTTGGGACTGCCAGGATTGGGAAGTTATGAGTCCAATGGCTATCGCATCAATACGGTCGATGGCTGGGGAGTCATTACGACGCCATTTGGTACATTTGACTGCATTCGGCTAGTTTCAGAAGTCGTTGCCAATGACTCTATTTCTGCTGGCGACATTAGTTTTGGGCTGCCGACCGTGCGTCGTTCTTATCAATGGCTAGCCAAAGATATCAAAGTACCGGTACTAGAAATAGAAGGCAACGTCATGGCTGATAATTTTGTGCCCATCGCAGTGCGCTATAGAGACAAGTTTAGAGAAGTCCGTCCACCTGTACCGGATTCTATTCAGTTGGCAGTAGAGTTCATCGCAGACAACCGAATGCCGCGCGTGCGAGATACGGTGCAGTTGACCAGTTTTTCGCTACCGACTGCCACGCACGAGTGGAGTATTGCTCCTGAAACTTATCATTTTGTAAATGAAACCACTGCCAGCGATCTCAATCCAAGCGTCGTTTTCGATGAAGCTGGTCTATACGATGTGCGTCTACAAATTCGATCCGATTTTGGTAGCGGTGATACCACCAAAGTAGCGTTCATAGAAGTGAGTCCACTTTCTAGTGTTGTCGCTACTGTTCAAAATGGATGGGACATCAATGTCTACCCGAATCCAAGTCGCGATTACCTCTTTATTGACGCTTCAAAGGAAATAACACCCATTCAAAATTGGCAACTACTTGATACGCAAGGAAAGATATTGATGCAAGAGCGTATCCAGAATGGAAATACCAATACGGTTCATCAACTGAATATCAGTCATCTGCCACGGGGACTTTATTTTCTGAATATTGAAAGTAAAAAAGAAAGTATGGTGCGAGCTATTCAGATTGAATAAATGCTGCTACAAGACAGAAGAATTGAATGCAAACAGCACAAAAAAAGAGCGACAAACGTTACGTTTGTCGCTCTTCAAAGTGGGCAATGAAGGATTCGAACCTCCGACCCCCTCGGTGTAAACGAGGTGCTCTGAACCAACTGAGCTAATTGCCCTTTTTAATTTGGAATGCAAATATAGAAGCTTTATTACTGTAGTGCAAATTTTATCTAAAAAATAATAAATTTACAGTTTCCCGGCTTGCTTCCACAACATACATTTCATCAATGCTGCCATCGAAAGTGAGTCTGTAATTTCGCCATCCATCACCTTTTCAAAAGCGGTCTGTAAAGGCACTCTGATGAGTTGTAAATCTTCTGTTTCTTCCGGCTTTGCTGCACCGAAACTTAAATCTTGCGCTACAAAAACGTGTCCGTATTCATCCGTCACAGAATTGGAGATATGCATAGACAGTAAAGGCGTCCATTTCGCTGCGGTGATGCCAGTCTCTTCTAGCAATTCTCTTTTTGCAGTTGCCAAAGGGGACGTCCCCAATGGACAGCCGCCTTCCGGTATCTCCCAGCTATAAGTATCCAGTGTATAGCGGTACTGCCCGACCAGCCAAGTATGTCCTTCCGAATCAATAGGAACAACACCAATCGCCAGATTTTTAAAATGAACTTTCCCATAAATGCCTTTTCCACCGCTCGGATTGATAACATTGCGATGCGTCACTTGAATCCAAGGATTGTCATAGACCTCTTTGCTATCTAGTGTTTGCCAATTTTTTTTGTCAGACATAACCCATTATTTTATATGCCAATAAACCAATCCATTCTTTAAAGAGCATTCGCCATGCACCTGGTACATGTGTATTGGGAAATAAAAAATGATTGAAAGTCAAAGGTGTTTCGATCTGTCGAAAGTCCACAGGATAGGCATCATAACTGATTTGTACTTTATCAAAACAACCTCTGGCACGGTGTAGATGAAAGGCAGACGTGATAAGCAGGCAGTGGTCGTAGCCCAAACTATCCAAATATACTTTCGTGTGCATCGCATTTTCATGCGTATTTCTAGCTTGAGCTTCCACTATTATAGCGCTGTCAGGCACACCCAAAAGCTGGAGTAGTTGACTGGCACGAGGTGCTTCTGCTTCGTTTCTCTCTAGGACATCAGATCGCCCGCCCGTCAGCAAAATTCGTTCAATCCGACCAGCTTGATACAACTCTAGTGTCTGCGTAAAACGATTGGCAGCATCGCCAAAAACGAAACGCCCGTCATCCGGTTTCCCATCACTATTGTGATAGCCACCTAGCAACACCGCCACCTCATAAGTACTATCGGATGATATAGTTGTTTCTGCTGTTTGGTTTTCCCAAAGAGACACAACTTGATTACTCAAAAACTCGTTCGTGAAGACCAAAAATAACAGGAGAGAAATACCCAAAAAGCGCTGTTTTTGCTTGGGACGTTTTGTCCAAAAAGCATAGCCCAAACAAAGCAATATCCAGTTCAGCGGATTTAGAAAGAAAGTAAGCAGTTTGGAGAGTACAAAAAACATCTCATTTTGCGTTCAATGAAGTCACAAGATGCTGATTTTGACCAAAATAGCTCGTATGTTCTTTAAGAATTAATTATTTTTGTTGTCTCCGAATAAGGACTAGGGAGTGATAGCACAATATGAAGCAGAATAGGATAAATAGATCATTACACATTCAGTTGGTATTTGCCTTTTTTACCATTGTATTGATTGGCAAAGCTTTCCAATTGCAAGTATCATCGGACAGTTTCAAACAAGCTGCTCGAAATACGACTGTCGAAGAAAAAATCATCTATCCTGCGCGCGGCGTCGTCTATGACAGAGATACCAATCTGCTGATCTACAACATTCCTATCTACGATCTCATGGTCAATTATAACAAGATAGAAGAAGGGATGGATACGGTTAAGTTTTGTCAATTACTGGGGATCGATAAGACCACTTTTGAGCGAAATTTGGACAAAGACTGGCAGCGCAACAACTTATCTAAAGATCGTCGTTACTCCAAAGACAAACCTTTTCCATTTATAGATCGCCTTTCTGTAGAAACATACGCCCGACTTCAAGAGAGTCTATATGAATTTCCGGGCTTCTTCGTCAGGCTACGAAATGTACGTGGCTACCCCGAACCGCACGGTGCGCACGTACTAGGCTATCTAAGAGAAGTGAATGCCAATGAGATAGCAGAAGCGAATAGCCAGTACGAACTGGGTGACTACAAAGGGGCGAGTGGTATCGAATTGCAATACGATCAGGAACTACGTGGGCAGAAAGGAAAACGACTAGTGCTGCGCGACAATTTAGGTCGAGAGGTCAGTACTTTCTCTGATGGCAGTGCAGATGTGCCCGCAAAATCAGGGCGAGATCTGTTTCTATCCATAGATTTGGAACTTCAAAAATATGCCGAACAACTCATGCAGAACAAAGCTGGCGGTGTCATCGCTATAGAGCCCAAAACCGGAGAAATCCTATCTATGGTCAGTGCCCCCAATTATGATCCCAATCTGTTAGTTTTCAATAGAAATAGAGGCAATTCCTACCAAGAGCTAGCTCGCGACTCCAATAACATTTTTTTCAATCGGGCGACCATGGCCGCTTATCCGCCGGGCTCTATTTTCAAAACCGTAGTGGGTTTGATTGCCTTGGAAGAAGAAGAAACAACAGTCAATAGAACTGTTCCTTGTTTCGGCGGCTACTATTATGGTGGGCGCATCCGTCCGGCTTGCCACGCCCATGCCACGTGCACAGATATTAGTCAAGGGATTCAACACTCTTGCAACGCCTACTTCGCACAAGTCTTCAGAGACATCATTGATAAGAAAAGCTATGCTGAGCCTCAAGTGGGATTGAAAATATTCAACGATCACTTGGATAAATTCAACCTAGGGCGAAAATTGAATCTAGATTTTCCACAAGAAAGTCGTGGTGACTATTACACAGATTCAGAATACAAAGAACTCTATAAGAATAACAACAATGGAACTTGGTTCTCTCCATATATCATGTCAGTAGGTATCGGACAGGGAGAGGTGACATTGACCACTGCACAAATGGCAAATCTGGCAGCTATCATCGCTAATAAAGGAACATACAGGACTCCGCATTTAGCAAAAGCTTTCGTAGAAGATGGACAGCTTGTCAGCATTCCCGAAGAATATCTGATAAACCACGAAGTAGACATCGCTAAAGAACATTTTACGCCTATCATAGAAGGTATGGAAAAAGTGGTCACATCCGGAACGGCTCGTAGTGCTTATACGCCCGGCATCACCATCTGCGGCAAAACGGGAACAGCAGAAAATCCACATGGGGAAGACCACTCCATCTTTTTTGCTTTTGCTCCAAAGGATGATCCTCAAATTGCCATTGCTGTCTACGTAGAGCATGGTCGATTTGGTGGCACTATCGCTGCACCTATTGCTAGTTTGCTCATTGAGAAATATGTCACTGACACCATCGCACCTGCCAGAAAATACCGAGAAGACTATGTCCTAAATTACAAGTCTTTAAATACCACACCTTAATACCTATCGGATTTGCCTTTACTATTACACAAACAATTATCCAAAGGTGGCGAATATGCGATATGGGAGATAACTGAATCATCTACCTTCTTTCAAGAAAGACTTTCACTCGCTCCATTGGAGATCAGTGAACTAGATCGGATAAAAGGAGGGGGCAAAAAGCTGGAGTGGTTATCGAGTCGATATTTACTACATCTCATGTCAGGTAGGACAAAGCGTGGGGCATTGATTAAAGATGAATTTGGCAAACCTCACCTAGAACAATCCACTCATCAAGTATCGCTCAGTCACTCCAATGGGCGCTCTGCAGCTATGGCGGCACCTTATAATATAGGTATAGATATTCAAAAGATAGTTGCCAAAATTGAGCGCATCGCTCATAAGTTTATGAGACCTGAAGAGATGGAAAGCTTGCAACCAACTACTCGACTAGAACAACTTCATATTTATTGGGGAGCAAAAGAAGCATTATATAAGGCGTACGGTCGGAAAGAACTAGATTTTCGCAAGCATCTCAAAGTGACACCTATATATGTAGTAGCACAAAGTGGGCAGACAACAGCGACTATCCAGAAAGATACCTATCAAAAAGACTTCAAAGTAAATTACGAAATCATCGACAACTATATAATTGTACGAGTTGCAGCGATCGCTATTGAAGAGTAATCGAACCTTCTTTTATCGACTAGGAATGCTCATCTATCATCAAAAGCAGATCATGTTTCTTAAGAGTTATTTAACGAGTAAAAATTCAATTGATTTTTATTTGAAAATTCCTCAAGTTGACCGAATAAAACAGCAGTAGATGATTTTTCAAAAGATGATAATTTTGACTCATCAGATAAGTGCAGAGTTGTAGGTATTGTAGCGGATTTAAAATACTATCAAAACATAGATTTTTTTACTCAAAGACTTGCACAGTCCAAAAACTCGCTGTACATTTGCACTCCCTTACGGAAACAGCGACAACGGTTGCTCAAAAAACGAAAGGGAAACAACCACAAAAAATGCAAGAACAAGTTCATTGACACAGGGAAGAGGTAAGAAGAATCTTTTAAGAAAAAGTTGATTTTAAAGAGTTTTAGACTGAACAACGGAACAGACTTCTACAGTACAATAATACAGTCAATACTATTCATTCGTGAATAGGACTAAAGATATTACTAAGGAGAGTTTGATCCTGGCTCAGGATGAACGCTAGCGGGAGGCTTAATACATGCAAGTCGGACGGCAGCATGTCTCGATCTGATCGGGGCGATGGCGAGTGGCGCACGGGTGAGTAACGCGTACGGATCTGCCTTATACTGGGGGACATACACTGGAAACGGAGTAAATACCCCATAGTACCATGCTTAGGTATGGTTAAAGTTACGGCGGTATAAGATGATCGTGCGTTAGATTAGCTAGTTGGTAAGGTAGAGGCTTACCAAGGCGATGATCTATAGGGGGCGTGAGAGCGTGAACCCCCACACGGGTACTGAGACACGGACCCGACTCCTACGGGAGGCAGCAGTAAGGAATATTGGACAATGGAGGCAACTCTGATCCAGCCATCCTGCGTGCAGGAAGAAGGCGCTCAGCGTTGTAAACTGCTTTTATTTACCAAGAAAGGTGTTCACTTGTGAGCATTTGACGGTAGTAGATGAATAAGCACCGGCTAACTCCGTGCCAGCAGCCGCGGTAATACGGAGGGTGCAAGCGTTATCCGGAATCACTGGGTTTAAAGGGTGCGTAGGCGGATAGATAAGTCAGAGGTGAAAGGTGCAGGCTCAACCTGCGAATTGCCTTTGATACTGTTTATCTTGAATGAAGTTGAGGTTAGCGGAATGAGTCATGTAGCGGTGAAATGCATAGATATGACTTAGAACACCGAATGCGAAGGCAGCTAGCTAGACTTGAATTGACGCTGAGGCACGAAAGCGTGGGGAGCGAACAGGATTAGATACCCTGGTAGTCCACGCCCTAAACGATGCTTACTGGGTATTTGGCTTTTAGTTGAGTACCTGAGGGAAACCATTAAGTAAGCCACCTGGGGAGTACGTTCGCAAGAATGAAACTCAAAGGAATTGACGGGGGTCCGCACAAGCGGTGGAGCATGTGGTT
>JBCDHX010000151.1:0-14026 GCA_038749535.1 Bacteroidota bacterium | reverse complement strand
TTTTATCCTGTCTTGTGTTAAATTTTTTAGCCGTAGCGCGGCTATGCCGAAAAAATTTGCCTTATTCAGAATAAAATTTGCTCCTCTTCGCCATAATCAGCTACGGCGTAACAAGTCTAATCAGCAACTAGCCATGTGTGGAGTAAATCTAAAATCTAATGTCTATTGTCTAACGTCTTAATCAAACACTAGCCGTCAGCAACAAATCCAAGTCCGTACTCTTCAAATTGAATCGTCTACCCAAATATTCATTCGTCAGTCGACCTTTGTAAATGTAGACACCATGTCGCAATCCATGATCGCGAAACAGCAAGCTCCCAATACTCCCCGGCGAAGCAGCATTCAACAAAATAGGCGTTATAATATTACTCACTGCAATAGAAGCCGTGCGCGCCACTTTAGAAGCAATATTGGGCACACAATAATGAATGACATCATGCTTCGTAAAAGTCGGTTTGTCATGATGCGTCACCTTTGACGTTTCAAAACAGCCACCTTGGTCGATACTGACATCGACGATGACTGCTCCTTTTTTCATCTTGGCA
The DNA here is from genome assembly GCA_038749535.1 of Bacteroidota bacterium. Lineage (GTDB taxonomy): Bacteria > Bacteroidota > Bacteroidia > Chitinophagales > Saprospiraceae > JAAUTG01. The sequence continues at coordinate 13,481 of JBCDHX010000151.1, read as the reverse complement.
ACCATTTCTTCTGTCACCACAATAGGCGTGCGTCCCAATTCTGAGTGCATCGCCCCAATGACGACATCCGCGTGTTTGAGTTCTCGGTTCAGATAGGTTGGGTTGATCGTAGATGTATACAATTGTGTACCGACTAGCGTTTGAAGACGTTTTAGTTTGGAGACATTGTTATCGAAAATAAAGACTTGCGCCCCCAATCCCAATGCCGTACGTGTCGCGTATTCAGCAACAATACCAGCTCCCAAGATGACTACTTTGGCAGGCGGGACACCTGAGATGCCACCCAGCAAGACGCCCGTGCCACCGTTTGTGGTTTCTAGCAGTTCAGCCGCTGTCAAAATAGAACATAAACCTGCCATTTCACTCATAATCCGCACGATGGGAAAGCTATTCGCACTATCTTTTAGATATTCCATAGCGATAGCCGTCACGCGCTTGGCTTGTAGACTTCGGATATAGCGATCTGTGATAATCGGTAGCTGCAAAGGCGAGATCAAAATCTGATCGGCGTGCATTAGTTCAATTTCACGCAGAGTAGGCGGAGCAACTTTCAGTAACACATCCGCTTTATAGACCTCTTCTTGGCTAAAAGCAATCTGCGCCCCTGCTTCCGAGTAGTCGTGATCGGAGAAATTGGACTTTTCGCCTGCACCTGTTTCTACCAATACTCGATGTCCTCGCCCCACCAATGTGTTGACACCGGAAGGCACCAATGCTGCCCGATTTTCCTGCATCGTCACTTCTTTCGGAATACCGATGCTGAGGTGGTCTTTTTTTTCTTGGACAGCTAATGTCTCTGCCTGCGTTTGAAAACCACCGGATGTCAAGCTTTCAGGAATGGGAATTTTGCTTTTAGATTCGGGCATGGATTGAAATTAGGTATGAATAATGCGCCTGTCTTACAAAAATACCATTTTCCGAGTAGAATCATCTACAACGCTTAGGTTTATTCGTATGACATCCTCCGGGAGTAGATTGTCGATGATCTGCGGCCACTCGATAAAGGAGTAAGCATCACTGTACAAATAATCCTCTATCCCCATATTTATGGCTTCCGCTTCACTTTTGAGTCGATATAAATCAAGATGATAAACAGACTGTCCATTATCGTCTAAATATTCATTGACCAATGAAAATGTAGGACTCGTCACCGCTTCTTCTATTCCTAGTATTTTGCAGAGCGACTGAATCAGGGTCGTCTTCCCAGCACCGATTTCACCTATAAACATCCATATTCTTCGATCATCGGCATAGTCTAGCAAAGATTGAGCAGCTTGTGGTAATTCGGTTAGGGAAAAGGTAGTTGTATTTGCCATGATTTTGGTTGTTAAATAAGGCGCAAAAGTAATCCAAATTTCTATTGAACAGTAGACAAAGAAAGGCATTGCTGAACATTTGCGTATGTTTGAGCTTGAATGATAGAGGAGCGTTAGAAAAGTGGAGAAAGGGTAAAAAAGAAGAGAACAGATCAATAAAACAATCTATTCTTTTTGCCGACGACTAAATAGAACCTATGAGTCAACAAAGCAATAATCGTCCGAAACCTGAAATCATTACGGTGGATAATATATATGGGGCATTTCATCCATTGGTGAGGCGCGTACTGAAGTTTTGGAATCGAAAGGTGACGCATGTGTATCAAGATCCTGAAACAACAGCGACCATCGAGCGACTCAACGCACAACTCGCCAAAGGCAATGCTGTTGTCTTCTTCGATCACCATTATGCTTTCGATGCGTTGCCTGTTGGTTTGACACTTGGAGAAGTCTTGTACAATGCCAAAAAAGCCTTGATTCCATATGCTGTCCACTTAAACTTGGGTGTAGATGCGAGTGGTAAACCGAGCCGCCGCTACCGTATTCGGACAACACTTTTTGAGTGGATTATCAAACGCATTCAGTCCTCCAATCCCAACATACAAATTATGCCAGTGGCACGCCGTTTTGAACTCGCCAATGAGCATATGCGGCAGATGATTGGCACGGATTATAGAGACTCCAATGCCGACTATCAAGAGCGATTTATGCAGTCTTTTCAAGAAAATAAAAAAGGCTTTTTATGTATTTTATCACCTATCGCGGGCATCGCTTTTCCACACAAACCCATCATTCATAAAAACCTCTATTTGCTACTCGAAGAGTTGAGAGCTAAATTGCCAAAAGACCTTCCTTTCTTTTACGTCAGTGCCTATCCACGACTCAAAAAACGTTGGCATTATCGAGTCCCGATGTTTGTGCGCCACGACTTTTTGGCGCGAGGCAGTTTTGATTTGCCACACGATAATTATGAAGCTGCCAATAGTCTGATGAAGACAGAAGTCGATCAGCTACGAGAGACCGCTGAGTTTGAAACGCCTGATTATGAGTTGATTAAGAATAAGTAAATCTGAGATATTAGACGATAGACATTAGATGTTAGACTGTATATTATTTAATTAGAAAGACCTGATTCATCGACAAAGCAGATAAATCAGGTCTCATGAACATACTAAGATATTAAGTCAATTGTAGTAGTCTATGGTCTAAAGTCTACCATCTAATGTCTTTTCTTTAATAAGCCCTAGCATAAACCACGCGTCCCTCAGACGGTTTTCCACTAAACGGATCGACACCAGCTTCTTTTTCTTGATCTAAAGCAATACAACGAATCGTCGCTTTCGTCTTTTCTTTGACCATTAGCTCAGTTTCCGTTGTCCCATCCCAATGCGCCAAAATGAAGCCACCTTTTTCCTCCAGCACTTGCTCAAATTCCTCGGCAGTATCGACACGAGTGGTATGTTCTTCGCGAAGTTTGAGGGCGCGTTGAAAAAGATTGTTTTGAATGTCGTCGAGTAAGTTGGTGACATAGTCCGCCACTTCTGCAATAGGCACACTTGTCTTTTCTTTAGTATCTCGACGCGCCACTTCGACTACCCCTTTCTCTAAATCACGCTTACCGATACCAATGCGTACGGGAATGCCTTCCAGCTCGTATTGTGCGAACTTGAAGCCGGGACGCTTTTTTGGGTCTTGATCGTACTTGACGCTGATGCCTTGCTTTTTGAGCGCATCCATGATGGCGTGCGCCTGCTCATCAATGATATCGACAGGTTTTGGGATAGGCACGATGACCACTTTCGTAGGTGCGAGTTTTGGTGGGATAATGAGTCCTTCATCATCCGAATGCGTCATAATCAAGGCACCCATCAGACGAGTCGAAACGCCCCAAGACGTTGCCCAAACATATTCTTCCTTATTGCCGTCATTCATGAACTTCACATCGAATGCTTTGGCGAAGTTTTGTCCCAAAAAGTGAGATGTTCCGGCTTGCAAAGCTTTGCCATCTTGCATCAAAGCTTCTATGGTGTAAGTGTCCTCTGCTCCCGCAAATCGTTCATTCGGTGTTTTGACACCTCTGATAACAGGCATCGCCATATACTCTTCCGCGAATTCTGCATAGACACGTAGCATTTGCTCGGTTTCTGCGACGGCTTCTTCTTTAGTCGCGTGAGCGGTATGTCCTTCTTGCCACAAAAACTCGGCAGTGCGCAAAAATAGACGTGTCCGCATTTCCCAGCGCACCACATTCGCCCATTGATTAATCAATAACGGCAGATCACGATACGATTGAATCCAATTTTTATAGGTGTCCCAAATAATCGTCTCCGAAGTCGGACGCACGATCAGTTCTTCTTCTAGTTTCGCGCTTGGATCAACGACGACACCATCGCCGTTTGGATCATTCATTAGGCGATGATGAGTTACAACAGCACATTCTTTCGCGAAACCTTCTACGTGTTCTGCTTCTCGGCTTAGATAACTTTTAGGAATGAATAGCGGGAAATAGGCATTGACGTGTCCGGTATCTTTGAACATTTTATCCAACTGATCGCGCATATTTTCCCAAATCGCAAAGCCGTTGGGTTTGATAACCATACAGCCACGCACAGCTGAGTTTTCAGCTAGGTTGGCGCGCTTCACGATATCTTGATACCACTGCGAATAATCTTCTGTTCTTGATGTTATTTCCTTTGCCATAATGATTGTGCTAAATAAGTTTTTGCGGGTATTAACATTACAATAGCGGATTTGAGTTCCAAAAGTAAACTTTGTAAGCTATTAAACGTTATTTATGTGTAAAAAATCGTGTAAAATTAGGCTTCCTGACTAAAGTTAAAATATCAGAAAACAGAAAGCGTAATTCATTGATTTACAATATATTGTTATCAATTTTAACAATTGTTAATGTAATTCTCAACAACCTTTAACAACCTATTGGATGGGTTTAAATGCTCCTTAACTAAAAATTCGGCTCAAAAGTAATAAATTAGTGGTTGTAAGAAAGAGATAGAATATTTAAAGTGCGCCGATATTTTCTATTCGACATTTACGATTATCTATATTAAAGAACTGCACTAGACTTAAACTTTTACATTATGAAGAGGTATCAATTGATTTTTGGATTGTTGCTGTTTGCCTTCGGTACTTCCGTAGCGCAGTACGACGATCTATACTACGATCCAGACACAGACTACGACGATTCGTACTATTATGAGGACGACTCTGCTTACGAAGATGACTTTGGATCTTATGACTCCTACTCGGAGTATGACGAGAACTATGACGATAGCAACTACGACTATTTCGACAATAATGCGTACACTTATACGTCTCGAATTCGTCGTTTTCACCGTCCTTACCGTGGATTTGATTATTATGACCCAATCTATGTGGATGCAGCATATTACGATCCATTCTATGCGAATAACTTCGCTAGAAACGGCGTGACAGTCTTGATTTACGATGACTTTTATTCCTACAATCAGTTCCGTCAGTGGAATCGCTTCAACCGTTTGAATTCTTGGAATCGTTTCAACACTTGGAACGCATGGAATAGTCCAGCAGCATTCGGTTTTGGTTGGAATAGATGGAACCGTTTCAATTCTTGGAATGCTTGGAATCGTCCAGGTGCATTTGGATGGAACAATGGATTTAACCGTGGCTTCGGTGGCGGATTTGGCGGTGGTTTTGGCGGCGGCTTCGCCAACGGTTATTACTGTCCACCAGCATGGGGCGCAGGTAACACCTACAATACCGTCAATAACTTCAACACGAACAACAACGCTGGAAATAACAACCGTGGCAATGACTACTATGGTTCTCGCCGCTCTGGTAGCGTAGCGACACCAAATACTGGTAGCCGCAACCGTAACGGTGACTATAACGCTAGCCGCAGAAATAGTACAGGTGCTGCACCGAGCACACGCTCACGTACACGCAGCAGCGCGAACTCTACTCGTTCTCGCAACTATAACAATACTGGCAGCAGCAGAACTCGCTCTAGCGCAACGCCTAGCCGTAGCAGAAGCAATGCATCTAGCAGCAGCCGCACGCGTTCTAGCGCAACGCCTAGTCGTAGCAGAACACAAACACGCTCTACGACACCTAGTCGCAGCAGAAGCAATGCGTCTAGCAGCAGTCGTACGCGCTCTTCGGCAACACCAAGCCGTAGTCGTACACAGACACGCTCGACTTCACCAAGTCGTACGCGAACTGCGCCTAGCCGTAGTAGTACAAGAAGTTCAGGCTCTAGCACACGTAGTAGAAGCTACTCGCCTAGTCGTAGCCGATCTTCTTCGAGCACGCGTTCGTCTTCTAGTACACGCTCTCGCAGCTACTCACCGAGTCGTTCGTCTTCTTCCAGAAGTGCTTCTCCGAGCAGAAGTTCTTCCAGAAGTTCAGGTGCATCGCGTAGCTCTAGTAGTCGTTCTTCTTCAGGAAGAGGTCGTGGGTAAATGAGACTTTAGATGATAGATGTTAGACATTAGACTGCTTGACATTTGAGTCTAGAAAGTGAAAGCCGAATGCCTTTTTAGGTGTTCGGCTTTTTGTTGTTTTGAGGATATTACTGCAAATTGTGGCACGTGAAAATTGGACAAAAGACTGAAAGGATGCATTAGTGAGATCGCATCGTCTCCGACTGAGTCGGAAGACTCAGTCAAGTTACAGCGATGGCATATAAGAAATGATTCAAAATGATTACGATGAGAGATTCAAAGATCAAGCTTGAAAATGCAATCGTTGCATTTCTGAAACCTAATTTGAACAAGATTTTCCAAACAGAAAGTCGGACAAAAGAGACTCGCCCTTCTTATGGTAGTCTTTATGATATTGCTTTTGGTCTAGAGAAAAAGGAGCAAAAAGTTAAGTGTCATGTGTTCAGTCGCTTCTTATTGACGCACATCGATGAAAAGAGTAGGGAAATCGAATTTATGAGTCCTTTTCTTCCTACTGATGCTATAAGCATGCAGTTCTTCCTAAGTGATATGGAGAGCATTGAGGTCAGATATAATGAGAAAAATACTAGCGAATACGTGATGATGCTGAGTGATTTGATAGCTAGAATTGAGTGAGATTATTGATTTTGTTCATTTGGATCTGTAGCTGAAACGTCGCCTTGAATACCAACTAAGCCCATTCTGCAAATAAACAGTCTTCTACAGAAGCATTCCGAAATCGAAAATCCGAAATCCCAAATTCTGTTACAAGACAAAATACTTTATTTGTACGACCCATTCTGCCGACTCACCCCTTATACGCCATAGGCGACACACCCTCCATCTTCTTAAAAAAGCGGCTAAACGACTGAACATCCATAAAGCCAATCTCATAGCCAATCTCAGAGACGCTTTTATCAGTATAATTCAGCAGCCTTTGCGCTTCCAGCAACTTCCTCTCATGGATGAATTGTAGCGGGGTCTTATTGCCCAATTTTCGGAATAGGTTAGAGAGTGTTTTCGGAGACTTATGGAGAAGTTCTGCATACTCGGCGACGGTATGTTTTTCTCGGAAATGTTTCTCAACCAAAAAGTTGTATTCCCTGACGATATCGATATTCTTTTCTTGTGTGAGATGACTAAAATCGGTCTGGCTTTTGTAGACACGAGTACATAAAATCAAGATGCGTTTGAGTATCATTTGTAGCATTTCACCTTGTAGATTGTCGTGTGAGCGCATTTCGTCTTCTAGTACTTTCCAAACAAGTTCAAATGACTTGATTTCTTCGCCAGACAAATGAATAATGGGTAATTGTGCTGCCCCATAAAACAGAACACCTTTACAGCCGACGGCACTATCATGATAGAGAATACAATAAAACTCCCGATTCCATTTCAGGAACTTAATAGACTGAATATCAATGACTTCAACGCGATGAAATTCAGTGAGACAGATGATGTCATTGGTGTTGAAGATACGCTCTTTGGCGTCGATGATAAGCCGATTGTTGTCGGACTGAAACCAAAGTACAGCTAATTCGCCGGATTGGGTTTGTTGTAGGATGTCATGGTCATTTTGAGAAAGAGTTTGTACTTCAAAATATTCGCCGGTCTTGCTGGTAAACTTCATGCGTTGAGAATGGATATGATTGTATGGACAACGATCTTAAAACAGGATGGCTTAAAAAATAGATGTCAAGACGAACGCAAAAACCTAAAAAGGGCACGAATCATTCCGCACCCTTTCTTATTTCTATTGAGACCAATTGATTACAAGAAGTCCACTTTCCCAGAACCCAAATTATAGTAGGTAGGAATGATTTCCACTTTGCCGCTACTCACTGCATCGCCGATGATTTTGGAGCGATTGCTCAACTCCTGAGCCGTCAGTTCTGCATTTTTCTTGACGACTTCTGCCAAACTAGCGTCTTCTTTAGTGGCATGAAGCGCAGGTGTGATGTGACCCTGTAAATGATTCAAATTGTAGCCACTATCACCGCCGCTCATAGCTGCTGTGACTGCACCACAACTTTCATGACCAAGCACGACTATGATACCCGTCCCTATTCCGGCATCATACGACTGCCCGCACAACGTAATAGCATAAGGTGACTGAACTGCCGTCAATTTACCTCGCCGACCGCTATCTTGTAGTTTACCATCTAGTTTGTCGGCAACGAATCGCCTGTTGCCTTCTTGCAATCGCTGCTTTACATCAGGATTGTTCCTATTTTCAATTTAGCTTGAGTATGTAATGTATTTTCTCTATCAAGTTGGAGGGGTGGTGTTTTGTTTTATAAAGGTCGAAAAATATTAAGTTTTGAGCATTGAGAATCACGTTTCTATCAACTGATCGATCAATTTTAAGATACGCTCCGCTTTCTTGTCTTCCGTTTTTGCAGCATAAATCCAGTTGATCTGAAATTGCTGCTGTGTCGTCGGCAACACCCGAAACCGCTGATAGACAAGTGGACTTTCATCATTAAAACAATCAATTACCTCTTGCGGAACTTCGGCAGGCAGCTCATCTGCATACAATTTGAGATAGACGCGATCTCCTTGTTGCTTGTTTATTTTTTTGCGAATGGTCGCATTCAAAGAAAGAAACAATTGTCCGTTGCCCATCGGCTGCAACTTATGTTTGACTAACTCAAAATCATCAATGCGCCCGCTCACAATAACCCAGCCAAAAGGTAGATGCTCACTCGGTTTGACCTGTGGAAGCGGCACGTATGTCCAGCCGCCTTTACCCTCGAACTTTTGAAGAACAAACTCACCTTTGACTATTGGTATAGCTTCCATCGAGTCAGTATGTTTTATTCATTTTGAACTGTAGCGACTGCTGAACTACTTTCCACTCGCTGCGCAAGATAGAAAAGACGACTGTATCTCTGATATTGCCTGTCTTGTCAAAAGAGTGATTGCGTAGCACCCCATCTTGCTTCGCACCTAGTCGAGCTATGGCGGCACGCGACCGAAAATTATACCAATGTGTTCTAAACTCCACGGCGATACAGTCGAGCGTCTCGAAAGCATACTGAAGCAGCAAAAACTTACACTCCGTATTGATGCCTGTCCGCTGAAAAGACTGAGCATACCAAGTCGTCCCGATTTCAAGTCGTTTATTTTGGGCTACTGCATTCATGTAGCGCGTCGTCCCGATTACTTTGTCGCTCGCTTTATGAATGACGGCAAAGGGTAAGGAGCGATCTGCTTCGTACTCATGTCGAGCAGTCTGAATGTAAGCAGCGGCTTCATCGGGATGTGGCGACGACGTGTACCACAGTTCCCAAAGGTTGCCATCTTGAACGGCTCTTCGTAAGCCATCTTCGTGCTTATTATCTAGTAATTCTAAACGGACCAGATCGCCTTGCAGTGCGACTTCATTCAACCATTTGCTCATGTCAGATAAGATTATTAGTCATCATCAAAAAAATAGCAGTCAAAGCTGGCAGTGCCTGAACAAAAAATATTTTCCGATCAGCAGTTGCCGCCCCGAAGATACCAGCTACAGCCACACAGCTCAAAAAGAATAGCGCGACGCGGGGTTGCCATACCTCATCTTGAATGAGCAATACCCAGATCAATCCGGCAGCCAAGAAGCCATTGTAGAGCCCTTGATTGGCAGCCATCACTTTTGTCTGCCCGAATAGTTCCCGAGGAAAATTCCGAAACACTTTTCGTCCCCTTGTCTCCCAAGCAAATATTTCAAACCATAGAATGTAAAGGTGAAATAGAGCGATGATACCGATGAGGGTGTTCATAATATTATATTGGTAAAACTGATGAACAAAGATGAAAATAATTCATTGTAATAAGCTATTGAGTATTACTCAGTTTTAATGAATTTTGATGACATCAAAACGATTATGTTGTATATCGTCAAAACTTCTATTCTAGTGGTTGTAAATATTAAATACAAAGATGAGTAGAGTAGACAAATACAGTACCAACAGCAAAGAACAGTTGATGGCAGAAATGAAAATCCAAAATGGACATTCTCTGATGGAACTGTCTTATCATCAGCCTGTTTTGCTTGTCTTTTTGCGTCATTTTGGCTGTACTTTTTGTCGAGAAGCATTAGCGGATATTGCGAAGCAACGATCAGAAATAGAGACGTTGGGTATCAAAATCGTTTTGGTACACATGTCCAATACTAAATTGGCAGAACGCTATTTCACCCGCTACGATCTGTCCGGTGTCGATCATGTCAGTGATCCCGAATGTCGCTTTTATGCAGGTTTTGGACTGACGAAGGGAACATTCAATCAATTATTTGGTTTGAAAAGCTGGGCACGTGGCTTTCAAGCAGGTATTCTAGAAGGGCATTTCATTGGCAATCAACTTGGTGATGGCTTTCAGATGCCAGGTATATTTGTTATTTCTCACGGAGAAGTCCAAAGCAGTTTTATACATAGAGAAGCTTCTGATAGACCGGATTACTATTCGCTGGTGCAGTGTTGTTCACCACAAAAGTCTTGAAGCCATACAACTTAGTTCAAGTGCTGCAATGATAGGTTAGCTATCCTGAATGGGAAATGATCTGTTTGTTTCACGCTACTTAGTCCGATTTTGAGGTGCAAAAGTGATCTGAAACCCAAAAATTGGGACATCAACAAAAGTTTTTCTATCTTGCTGCAATTATTTTGTATTTTGAAAGTGCTCTTTTTAGTCATACATATTTCTGTAAAGAGCAATTGATTTTGTAAGGTATAAGAAGTGATCATAATTTTTAAGGTAATGAAAGGGGCAAGCTGATCTTCGGCTTGCTTTTTTTATTTGTGCTTCTTTTGGCATTCAATCTCACCTACCTTCCTCCTCTGAGGGTCGCTTACATAGACCATTAATCTTTCATAAGTCCAATAAACATTCCATTAAACAAAATGTCTTAAGTTCGCAAATGCATACATCCATGCATTGACAACCGCCCGACTCAACTATTGACAATATGGAATTGCCAAATCATGAGGAAGCCTACGAGACCAAGTACGATCTAATGAATTGCGAAGCAGAACCACTGCATCAAATTCGATACATCCAAGATCATGTCGTACTCATCGCTTGCACACTGACCGACCGCATCATCACTAATGTCACAGCAAATGCTGCTACTGTATTTTCAAAAGCAACAGAGGACATATTAGGTGTATCAATAGATTGTCTCCTACCACAAGATGCGCTTTCCATCATCGACAAAGGCTTAGCACGAGCACATTTTGGACGCATCAACCCTATCCATGCTATTATTGAACAGCAGGCTTATAATCTAGTCGCTCATACGCACGAAGATCTATTGATAATAGAAGTAGAACCTAGAGTGGAAGAGGCTTCGGGCTGGCAGCAACTAGCGCAGATCGACGAAGCCATACAGCGAATGCAGGGCAAAAATGAAGTCGAAGAGCTGCTGCAAGTGACCGTTGATGAAGTCCGCGCCATCACAGGCTACGACAGAGTCATGTTGTACTGTTTCGATGAAGACTATAACGGTCAAGTGGTGACAGAATCTAAAATAGACGATCTTGAAGCTTTCAAAGGACTCCACTATCCGGCTTCTGACATCCCAAAACAAGCTAGAGATCTTTATTTTCTCAATAAAACGCGCATCGTTACAGACGTTCAAGGGTCGCCTAGTCGCATCCTGCCGAGTCACCATCCATTGACGCGGCAACCACTTAATCTGACTTATGTCAACAGTAGAGGTGTTTCCCCTATCCATATCGAATATCTGATGAATATGGGCGTACGTGCGACCATGAGTGTAGCGATTATCGTTGAAAAAAGACTATGGGGCTTGATCGCTTGTCACCATTATACTTCTGGCAAGTTCATCGACTTTCGAGTGCGGCGGACAGTTGGTTTTCTCGGACAGATTTTGTCCGGCTATGTTTCGTTGCAGCTCATTCAGCGGTTTAGGAACTCAGAACTAAGTACTAATTTGAAGAAATCGCAGCTAATCGAGCAGCTCAATCGTAGCTGGGATATGGTGCAGGGACTACTTCATGGCGACATCAGCGCAGATCAACTATTCGATAGTATAGGTGTCGCTATGCTACTCAATGAGGAGTGGCATACCAAGGGAGAGACTCCCAATATAGTGGAGCTGATGGAACTGGTAGAATGGCTCAGGCAGCAGAACATAACAACCCATTTTGCCACTCATGAACTATCAGCTATTTATCCGGCAGCACAAGCTTTCAAAGGAAAAGCATCTGGTATCCTCGCCATTCAGATCGCTAAGTCTTCCAATGATTGTTTGATCTGGTTCAGACCTGAAGAAAGCTATACAGTAGAATGGGGCGGACGTCCCGAAAAAGTAGTAGTAGAAACAGAAGCAGGAATGCGCGTATCACCTCGAAAGTCATTCGCCAAATGGTCACAACAGGTAGATGGTAAAGCCAAACCTTGGAGCGATGCTGATATACAGACAGCACTGTCGATGCGGAATGATATTTTGGATTTTGTCTTCCAAAAGTACGATGAACTCAAACGTGTCAATGAAGAACTACAGGAGTCGTATAAAGAACTAGAAAGCTTTAGCTACACCATCAGTCATGATCTGCGGAGTCCATTACGCGGCATAGACGGATTTGCGGAAATTCTCAGCGAAGATTACGAAGACCAATTAGACGACTATGGCAAATCACTCTTAAAAATCATCCAAGACAATACTCAAAAAATGAATATGCTTATCGATGATATTCTGAAATTGTCGCGTCTGGGCAAGGCACATTTGGCAGTTAGTCACATCGAAATCTATCCCATGCTGCAAGACATCATCAGTGACTTACTGGTGAATGAAGACGAGAAACGAGACATCACTATAAACATCAGTGCAGACCTGCCAGACATAGAAGGTGATCGTACCATGATCTATCAACTCTTTCAGAATTTACTGTCCAATGCGATCAAATATACCCGCAAAGCAGAAAAAGCCAAAATCGATATCTATAGTGAAACTGCCAATCTCCGTGGCTTCGCGCGTTTCTTTGTAGCCGATAATGGTATCGGTATAGAACCAAGATATCAGGCAAAGATATTCGAAGTTTTCTCTCGCCTAGTCACGGAGAACGAGTTCGAAGGGACAGGAATCGGTCTATCCATTGTGAAAAAAATCGTACAGTCGCATAAAGGTGATATAAATATGAAAAGCGAAGTAGGAAAGGGCTCTACTTTCATTACTGAATTGCCAATCGCTCCATAATTGATCTTATTTAATAAAAAATAGAAATTGTTGAATGATTTGATTAAAAAAATTAAACAAAATAAAGTAAGACTGTTTACTCTTCATTAATTTTACAAATACAGTGTACTTTCGGCATTCCTGATATGAAGAATACAGATTTTATATTAGTAGAAGATAGTATTACAGATGCGCATATGATTAAGCGCATTGTAGAACAGCAAGAAATAGCAGACGATTATTTATGGTTGAAAGACGGAGAGGAAGCATTGGCTTATTTTGAGTCTTTTAATGTAGAAAAACCTTGTCTTGTTCTACTCGACATTAATTTACCTAAATTCTCAGGATTCGAGGTACTAGAGCAACTTCGAGAAAACGAAAAAACGAAACACGTCCCTGTCGTGGTAAGTAGTTGAGCGCATATAATTTCCGATTTCATGACGGCATTTTTTCCGCTCATATTTCGTTGAAAAGCCTCGCCGATAGGCATCGTCTATGTTTTTCGCCTCATCTGAACGAAAAACCTGCTCGGTCAGAAAGGGAATT